>CBFDDY010000053.1:0-11064 GCA_965603705.1 uncultured bacterium
AAACGGAATAAGCATCTTTTCATCATCCAAGGATGTATTAATATTTAGCTGCAATCCTTTGGGCCGGGCAGTTCCTATCACAAGATAGCGGGTCCCATTGACTTTTACATACTCCCCGGTAACATCACCTGTTCGGTCCCCAAAAAGACGCTCCTGAATAGTTGCTCCTAAAAAGCAAACCCTGCGGCTCTTCTCTATATCTCCCTGGTTAATGAACCTCCCTCTTGCAACTTGAAAATTACGCATCTTTAATGTGCCTGGAACCACCCCAAGAGTATGAACAGCACGATTCTCATTTCCATATTTGACCACCGGGAAATTACAATCATATTCAGGCAAAGCTTCCTCAATCTCAACCGGAAATGCTTTTAAAGCCTTTACATCATTTTCTGAAAGCATGACCCTGCGGGCTTCCCGGAAAGTTCCCCTTTCACTTTTAATCCGCCCTCCGCTCACAAATATGGTTTTTTCACCCATCTTTCCCCATTCGCGGTCGAAAAAACCCTGGAAACCGCTGCCAAATCCAATAAGAATAATTATTGCAGCAATTCCCCAAAGAATTCCGAACATGGTGAGAAAACTCCGTGACTTACTGCTGCGGAGTTCAAGAAAAGCCTGGCCGATGAGCTCCCCATAAAGCGTACGGGCGGGCCAGAGAGGCTTTGGTATCTTTTTTCCTGCAGTTGTTTCTCCCCGCTCAAATTGAAGAGCTTTGATCGGCTGCATCTCAGCTGCGTTTTTTGCCGGAATATACCCTGAAATTACCCCAGTAAGGACCATCACAAAAACAACGATCAAGGAAAGTTCCGGAGAATTCTGGGGCAAAGGGATAAACGGCGGTAAAGGCAAAAGGTTGACTGCTCCCAGCAGAGCAGAGCCGAGCAGAAAACCGGCTGACCCACCCAGCAGCGTGATAAAAAGCGCCTCGGCCAGGAACTGGAGCCGGATATCACGTTTTTTTGCCCCTACGGCCTTACGGATGCCTATCTCCCTGGTACGTTCCTGTACTGAAACCAGCATTATATTCATCACCCCAATACCGCCGATAAAGAGAGTGACTATTCCAATAAGCCCCAAAAGGATATTTAATCCGAGATAAAGCAGATCAAACATCTTCTCGTAAAAGGCAAATTCAAAGATCATAAATGCCTCTTCATCCTCTGGATCGAAACGGTGGCGTTCTGCAAAAACGCCACGTACCTCAGACACAACCTGCCCGGAGTTGTAATTCTTCTTTGGGGTAACAAAAATAATATCAATATTCTTGCCATCCCCCCACAATTGTTGCGCCGTAGTCATTGGGATGAGGATCTGATCGTCATGCCGGCTGTTGACCTGAGAAATCTGCAGCTCTTTTTCAACAGCCACTCCAACAATGAGGAAAGATACCCGGCGGATCTTGATCTTCTTACCGACTGGATTAGATTCTTCCCCAAAGAGCTGTTCTTTGACATTATTGCCAATAAAAGCAAAACGCCGGCGGTTTTCGATATCATCCTGAGAGATGAACCGTCCTTTTGCCACCTGCCAATTATTCATCTTTTTCGCCGCCGGCAGGACTCCCCGGATACCATACTGCCTCGATTCCGTTCCTGCTTTCACATAATAACGACGCATGATCTGCGGATTAATTTCACCGACCGAAGGACATTGAATTTGAATAGCCTCAATATCATCTATATCCGGCACTATAGGCCGTCCGGCTTTGTATCCACCTACCCCGATTGAGGTGTGCCCCGGCATAAAAACAACCAGATCTTCACCGATCTTTGCTGTGCCTTCCTTCATAAGGTCGCGGAATCCGAATCCCCAGCCCAGCAGAATCATAATAGCTATAATGCCCCAGATAATCCCGAAAAGGGTAAGGGTGCTTCGAAGCCGGTTGGCTTTAAGATTTACGAAAGCCTGTCTTATTGCTTCTGATAATATCATATAGGATACTATATAGGCAGGACCACGACCTGGCCTTCTTTAAGGCCTGACACAACCTCAGTCTTGAGGCCATCGGAGATTCCCTTTGTGATCTCAATTTTACGTTTGCCTTCCTCAACTGAATCATCCTGGATATTGACAAAAGTTTTCCCATCCTCATATATAATGGCGCCTTCCGGGATAACCAGGACATTTTCATGCTCCTCCAAAATCAGCTCAGCATCCGCAGACATACCCACCCGGAGCTTGTCGGCTGAGTCAACGACTGTCGCCCGGATCTCAAAGTTTATGATGTCCTCTTCCTCGCGGCCTAAAGGGCTGATGCGGACCAACTCCGCTTTAAAAGGCTCGTCCTGATAAGCTTCAACATATATCCTTACCGGCAGGCCGATCTGGACATTTCCTATATCAGCTTCATCCACATCCCCCCGGAAATGCTTTTCGGAAACATCAGCGATCGTCATAATGACGGTTCCTCCGTAGGCAGATGAGATGGGAATAACCGCACTCCCTTTGTCAGTATCCCGGGAGAGGATGATACCGGAGATAGGGGCGATCAAGGTCATGCTGGCAATGGCCTCCTGTGTTTCCTTTTCGATCTCCCGCCGGTCCTGCTCACTGAGCTCAACCCCTTCCGTTAAAGATTTCACATTCGATCCCTGTTCCAAAACCCGCAATTGGGCCATGGCTGCGTAAAACCGGGTCTTAGCAATAAGAAAAACCGCTTCAACCTGATCATATTCTTCCGAAGGGATCAGTTTCTGTTCTTTAAGCTCCTTACTCCTCAAATATGTTTTTTCAGAAACTGCTTTATCATATGCTGTAGCCTTTACCTCAGTACGGGCCCGTACCATTTCCACAGGAGTGACTCCGGGAATTATCTCCACTAATTTCTGGCCGGCATTAACCTGGTCGCCTTCCTCAACATAAAACTGTTTAATCAGCCCGCCTATTTTTGATTTGATCTCAGCCTTGTATAAAGCTTCTATCTTGCCGGTAGCCACAACAGTCTTTGATATGCTGCCTTTCTCCACAACAGCTGTGTTCGTGATCTGAACATCACTGCCTTTTTTACATCCTTTAACCGCCAAAAAGAAAAGAGCAATCACTACTACCCCAAGTACGATAAAAAATATAATTTTTTTCATTATCAACACTCCATATTTAAGTGAAAAAGAGGGATTAAACTCATTATACTATTAATACGCATACTGAGCATAAAAAGTTCAGTTAGATATCTCTGTGCTAACTTAAATGAAGGTTTTATCCTGCAACTCCCCTATTGCGTTGATTTAATCTGGGGCTGCTATCAACTGTCCCCTGCAGAGGACAATTAAGATAGTTATATAGCAGGGACTGCCCAAAAAAAACTTGGCATAAACATTGCATTTATTAAAATCAAAATCTACATGATGGGAGTACAATATGAAACAGGTTATTAAATACAAGCCTATCTTTTTTGTGCTGATCGTTTGTTATCTTGGCTGTCACCCTCATATCCGGGTCAACAAAGATCCATTTTATAAGTCTTTTTATGAAAAAACCCGCTTGATTATGACAAAAGAGGAAAAAAAGATTTATAAATCACTTAAAACTGATGATTCAAAAAGGGAATTTACCGAAGAGTTCTGGGAGATACGGGATCCCTCACCCCTGACTGAAATAAATGAAAACAAAATCGAGTTTCAGAGAAGAATTCTTTTTGCAAATGAATGGTTTGATAAGGAGCGGACTAGAAGAAGAGATAACCAGGCGAGAAGTGCCCGAGGCTGGCAGACTGCTAAAGGCCGGATTTATGTCATCCTCGGCCCACCTGATAAGGTTAACTATGGGCAAGGATGGGAACCTATGAAAAAATATCTCCCTAGAAATTCTATATATGAACGCTGGTATTACTCTTTTTACAATTTATCCGTTGGATTTGACAGGGAGCAAGTAAAAAACGAACTGATATCAAATTCTACCTTCAGTACAAACAGAACCGACTCAACTCGTCCCAATACCTCCACCAGTAGTCTAACAGGTTCTGGAGGGTGGAACCTATCGCTAGATTCGAAAGTTTTATATGCTATAGAGGATGCAAAACAAAATATGATTGCCCCGCAACTTCGCGACAATGTCCAAAATAGTATGCGATTTAAAGCAAAATACAAAGGAAACCACATCGAATTAAGCATTCCTACAGAAGGAGTTACGTTTGTGGATGAGAATGGCAAACTTAATACTCATCTGCTCGTTAAGATCAATGTGTATCGTAACTATGAAAAAGTGCATGAAATCAATGAAAAAAGGATGTTAAGTTTCTCAGAAGATGAGGTTATAAAACTGGATAAAATCGTTGTTGAAATACTTTACACCCCCCCTAAAAAAGGTAACTATAACTTTGATGTGATAGTAACAGATTTAAAAAAACAGTATTTATCCAAATACAGGCAATTCATAAAACATAAATTCTGATCCTGGACAAGACCGGATTCAGCATTTAATATCTCAGTGTCGGCGGATTCAGGCGAACCTGGATTGTTCACGAGCGGCAATTTTTATGAATAATTCAGGTCAACTTTTTTTGATCCAGCGGTTGTAAATACCGAGAAAAAGGTACAATGGGCCCAAAGCTAAGGCAGCCCCGGCGGCAAAACCGATATTTCTCCCCATGCCCATTTCACTCCCCCATCCGGATTGCTCATCACTTATTAGGTAGGTCCAAGTCGATGAAGGGCCTTTTAATTCCTTGCTCTCCAGTTCGATCCTGCCCAGGTCCTGGCTTAAATCCTTAAAGGTCCGGAGAATTTCTTTTTTCCGCTTTTTCTGCATCTCAATAAAAGCATATGTGGCTGTTTTCTGGAACTCTTCGAGCGGCGTCCTTCCTCCGATCATTTCAAGATGTATGCTTTCTCGTACATCAGTGATGTAAGCAAGATGTTCAGCCCAGCAACGGTCAGCCTTAACCAACCAGACCTGTTTTTCAAGCTTTAAAAAGCGGGATTTCCCAATACTCTGGACAAATAACCTATATAAACCGGGGGCATTCTCTTTAAGATAGCAAAAGGAAGAATCCAATAAAAGTATCTCCTTCCGTTTATTGTGGAAAACCTGTCTCTGCTTTTCAATAGGATAGGAGTAATTCCACAGAGTCTTTCTGATTTCAAAATTCTGCCCGTCGATAATACGTTGAGCTCTTGCGATCTCTTTTCTAATAACCTTATTTGTGAGGCGGTGTTCCCAGATGTTTTGCTTTATAAAGCTGGTAAGAAGTTTTTTGATCCCGGAACGGGAGATAAGATCATCTTCCAGCGAAATAAAAAACTGCGATGCCCCCGGATCTCCCTGGCGCCCTGCCCGCCCTCGCAGCTGGTTGTCAATACGAAGGCTTTCATGCCGGCTGATTCCAATTACATAAAGTCCGCCGAGAGAAGAGACCTTCCTTTTATCCGTCTCATCTACCCCTCCCAAGCGGATGTCCGTTCCCCGGCCTGCCATGTTGGTGGATACAGTAACCGCCCCCACAGCTCCCGCCTGAGCGATGATCTTAGCCTCTTTTTCATCATTTTTTGCATTCAGAACCTGACAGGTTATGCCAGCTTCCTTAAGCGCCAAAGCCAAATGCTCGGACTCTTCTACACTGCCTGTTCCCACAAGCACAGGCCGGCCGTAAATGTGAACATCCCGGATCTCTTTTATTAAGGCTTTCTGTTTTGCTTCTCTGGTCATGCAGATTATATCTTCGTGGTCTGTCCGTATGCAGGGGCAGTTGGGTTGGACAACTACAACAGAAAGGCCGTAGAATTCTTTAAACTCCTCAGCTGATGTCCGGGCAGTTGCAGTCATACCGCAAAGCCTCGGGTAAAGGCGAAAGAAATGCTGAAGGGTGACAGAGCCCAGGATGGAGCCTTCTGATTTAAAGCTGATGTTTTCTTTTTCCTCAACCGCAGCCTGCAGTCCGTCCGGCCAGTGCCTGTTCTTCACCACTCGCCCGGTAAATTCATCTATGATCTCGATCTTTCCTTTTCTGATAATATAATCTTTATCGCGTTTCAGAAGCACTTCTGCATGAAGAGCACAGTTGAGTGCAGTTAAACTATGGATATTTTCAGGGGAAAAAAGATTTTCACATTTAAGCTTATGCTCTGCATATTCAATGCCTGAATCGGTTAAAAAGACATTCCGCTTAGCTTCATCTGTTTGATAATGCTCTCCGGAAATCATTTGCTTTACAGTATCCGCAAGGCCCAGAGAATCTATTTCCGCTTTCTCTTTCAGTCCGGCAATCACAAGGGGGACTCTGGCCTCGTCAATGAGAATAGAATCTGCCTCATCCACCAAGGCAAAATGAAAGGGGCGGTGGATTTGGTTTTTTTTGTCATAACAAATGCCGTCCCGGAGAAGATCGAAACCAGCCTCTTTGGCTGTCGAATATGTGATATCACAGGCATAGGCTGAGCGTTTTTTTAGAATCGACATACCCTCTTGATTACAACCGACAGTCAGGCCTAAAAACTCATAGATCGGACCCATCCAGGCAGCATCTCTTCGCGCCAGGTAGTTATTAAAAGTAAGTATATGGACTCCCCGGCCTGATAAAGCATTAAGATATGCTGGGAAGACCGCAGCCAATGTTTTTCCTTCCCCTGTAGGAAGCTCGGCAATCTTTGTCTTGTGCATCACAATAGCGGCAATTATCTGGACATCAAACGGTTTTAAACCGATACAGCGGTGGACGGCCTCTTTTACCAGCGCATAAGCTTCCAGAAGCAGTTCATCCAGAGGAACACCCTCTGCAGCTTGTTGTTTTAGCCAAGCAGCTTTATTCTTTAAGCCCTTGTCATCTAGAGAATGCAGGTCAAGGGAGTTTATTCTATTTAGGGTTTTAAAATAAGGCTTAAGGTCAATTTCCAGGGGAAAATCCCTTAGTTTATAATAGCTATTTTTAAGTTTTAATGATAAATTCTGGTGTTTTTTTTTAGCTTTGCTTTGAGCTTTAGAATGCACCTTCTCCATAATTAGACTCCTGTTTTCTTGGATTTTAATTAAGAATAAGGTTAAAAAGGAGGGCTTCTGGGAGAAACGGATAAAGGCTTATGTCTTACTCTAACGGGGATTAAAGGAAAACAAAAACGGAAATAGAAATGAAGGCTGAAATAAAATAATAGCAGTAGAAAAAGCAGGAGGGGTGGAAATACAACTGCCAGAAAAAAAAGAAAGGGGGAAAGAATAAAAAAATATTTTTGATTCATTTGCAAATTCATTGCAAAAACAATATAAAGTCAGGAGAATAAATTGTCAAATGTCCTTAATATCTTCTCCTAAAGTTTTTGGACTAATGATCTTAATTCATCTTTCAAGGCGTTATATCTAGTCTTGGAATACGCAGCAGCAAGTCTATCTTCACACTTCTGCCTGCTTTTATTAATTTTTCCACAAATCTTTCTACCGCTTTCAGTCAGTAAAACATTTTTACTTCTCCTGTCTGCGGTACAATCCAACCGATCGATAAATCCCTGTTGGAAAAGTTTTTCAATAACCCTGCTTCCCCGGGAGAGGGATAAATCCATCCTTTCTGAAAACTCATGGCAAGTGATCTTCTCCCCTATTTTAATACAAAGTAATGCCTTATATTCTGCCAGAGACAAGCCCAGGTTCTCCCTGATCTTATCTTCTTTGGCCCTGCATTTATTCTGAATTTCTGTCAGAATATCTATTATTTTATTTTCTTTCACGAAAATACTCCTTGACAATTATTGCTATTAACAAGTATAATGCATAAAATAATGATAGTCAATAGAGAAAGGAGCACAAAATGCCAATATTTTCGTACAACTGCCAAAAATGCAATAATGAATTTGAGCTTCTTGTCGGAGTAACAGCCGACAAAGCAGATTTGGAATGCCCTAAATGCAAGAGCAAATCCATAAAAAAAGTCACAAGCTCATTCAGTGTGCGTAATACAAATACGAATGACTCAAGCTGTGCTACCGGGACATGTTCTACAGGAAAATGCCCGACTTGTTTCTAAAGGAGAAAAATATCATGGAACACTTAAGCAAAGAAACTTTTAAACAAAAGGTTTTTGATTATGAAAACGGTAAAGAATTGAAATTTAAGGGCGATAAACCTTGTATTATAGATTTTTACGCTGATTGGTGTGCACCGTGTAAAATTGTAGTCCCAGTTCTAGAGGAACTCGCTAAGGATTATGAAGGAAAACTGGATATCTACAAAGTAAACACTGAAGAACAGGGAGAATTGGCTCAGGCATTTGGAATAATGAGTATACCAAGTCTTTTATTCGTCCCAAAAGATGGAAAACCACAGATGGCACAGGGCGCATTACCAAAACAATCATTCGAAGAAGCAATCAAGACAGTTTTAAAAGTCGAGTAATTCCCAGGAGTTTTTCTGCCCCAAATTTAATTTTTTTTTGTCTTTTCCCCTTATTCGTTATATTCTAGGAAAAACTAATATTTTTCTGGAGTAGCTATGCCTAAAAAACGACTATTGGGTTTGTTTGGGATTTTCTTTTTTGTCTTTCTTTTTTCCGGAACATTAGACTTTGCGGTCCAGAGGAAAAACAATCAGGCTACCAAAGCAGAAGACCGGCATTATGCCTGGGAGAAGCAGAAAAAAATGAGACAAAGCTCCCATTTCAAAAACATGAAATGGCGGCCGGTCGGCCCAAAATTTCAGGGCGGCCGGGTCGAAACTATTGCGTCTCATGCCGATAATTCCGCCACAATATATGTAGGCTTCGGGGCCGGAAACATCTGGAAAACAGAAAACCAAGGGACTACCTGGAAGCCGGTTTTCGAACAGGAGTCCACATTTGCTATAGGCGATATTGAAGTTGCAAAATCTAACCCGGATATCGTTTGGGCCGGAACAGGAGAGAGTCTTATGGCCCGGAGTTCCTTCGCTGGAACCGGGGTATTTAAATCCGAAAACGGCGGCCTTACCTGGAAGAATATGGGGCTGCCCGAATCCCACCATATCGGACGAATTGTAATTGATCCTGAAAATCCCAAGATCGTCTATGTGGCTGCTCTGGGGCATCAATATACATTTAATAAAGAAAGAGGCCTGTATAAGACATCAGATGGGGGGCTTACCTGGAATAAAAGCCTCTATATATCTGAGAAGGTCGGAGTTGTTGATGTAGTTATGGACCCGTCCAACAGCCGTATCCTCTATGCCGCAGCATGGGAAAGGGACAGAAAGGCCTGGAACAACCTTATAAACGGAGAAGGCAGCGCCGTCTATAAGACTACAGATGCGGGCCTTTCCTGGAATAAACTAACTGCAGGATTACCTTACGGGAAATACATCGGGCGAATCGGCCTAGCTGCAGCTCCTTCAGCCCCCGCAACAATATATGCGGTAGTTGATAACCAAACGCCAATAAAAATCCAGGGACGCAACAGGAGGATCGGAGGAGAGGTATACCGGTCCAATGACCGGGGAGAGACCTGGCATAAAACCCATTCCAAAGCTTTATTTGCCGGCGTAAATTATTCTTTTGGTGATATCAGGGTTTCACCCGAAGATAAGAACAAAGTATATGTTTTAGGTGTTAATCTTATGGCCTCGGAAGACGGCGGCCGGACCTTTCACCCCATCAAAGGTACTGTGGTCCATCTTCTATATCACAGCACCCGGGCCCTTCACTTAGACCAGCACGACCTCTGGATCGATCCGAAAGATCCTGACCGATTGCTGCTCGGTAATGACGGCGGTTTATTTATCAGCCGGGACCGGGGTAAAAACTGGCTGCATGTCAATAATATACCGACTGCCGAATTTTATGCAATCTCTGTAGATATGGCGGAACCGTATAATATCTACGGCGGCACCCAGGATAATTCCGCCCTTTTCGGCCCTGCCAACCAAGAAATAGAGGACGGCATACGAGATCCCTGGCAGCATATCTGGATCGACCTCTGGGGTGGGGGGGATTCTTATTTTACCCTGGCAGATCCTGAAACTCCTGGGATAATCTATTATGAACAGCAGTTCGGCCCTTTAAAGCGGAAAAATATGCAAACCGGCACAACAAAATATATTCAGCCTAAAGCAAAAAAAGGAGAATCCGATCTTCGCTATAATTGGATGACTCCTTTTTTGATCTCACATTACAACTCCTCTACTCTTTATTACGGAGCCAATAAACTGTTCAAATCAACAGATAAGGGAGATAATTGGACCTGTATAAGCCCAGACCTATCCACCCGGCCGGGGCCGGAAAAACAGGGCGACGTCCCATATGGAGCTATCACTACGCTCTCGGAATCACCACTTCAGCCCGGCCTGCTCTATGCCGGCACTGACGACGGCAATGTGTATGTGACCCGCGCTGATGGCGCCGATTGGACCCTGATAAAAGACGGCCTTCCCGACAAATGGGTCAGCCGGGTAGTCGCCTCCGCTTTTGAAGAAGGGACTGTGTTTGTTTCTTTGACAGGGTACCGGGACGACGACTTCAGCACCTATGTTTTTCAGTCCAATGATTTTGGCTCTAACTGGAAATCGATCACAGGGAACCTTCCCGCTGAATCCATTAATGTTATCCGCGAAGATCCCGGAAATAAAAACATACTTTATTTAGGCACAGATCACGGCGGAGTATATGTTTCTATAGACCAGGGTAAATCATGGCATTCATTGTGCAATGACCTGCCTATGACCCCGGTGCATGATATTGCAGTCCATCCACGAGACCGGGAGCTTGTAATCGGCACTCATGGACGTAGTGCTTTTGTCCTGGACATTGCTCCGCTCCAGGATTTCAGCAGAGAAGTTATGGAGAAAAAAGCCCATCTTTTCCCAGTCAGACCAGCACTTATTCCTCAAAGCCGGGACTACCAGGGCGATTGGGCTCTGGAAACCCGGATAAAGGCACGGATATATTATTATCTGAAAGAAGACCAGATTGTTAATATTGATATCATTGGCGCTGAAGGAAAGGCGGTTAAACAGTTGACCGGCAGTCAAGATGCAGGGATCAATCTGGCGGAATGGGATCTATCCCTTGATACCATGGCAGCGGATAAGTCCGTCTTTGCGCGGGGATCATCCCTGGCCAAGCCTGGCGAATATAGGGTCAGAATCGAGGTGGACGGTCAAGTCCTGGAAGGCAAAATA
>CBFDDY010000054.1:0-10953 GCA_965603705.1 uncultured bacterium
TTTATCAGCTTCGTCCTCTGAGTTAATTTAGGAGAATAAATTTTGTGAATCAATTTGAATGCATTTTCTGTAATAAAAAATATCCTCTGAATCCTTTCCGACAATTCTGTCCACAGTGCAAGGAACCGTTGCTTGTTGCATATGAAAAAAAGAAAAGGATAATCCATTCTGACACTATAAATCCTTTGGAAAAATTCCGGGATTTTCTCCCTCTTGGTAATATTAATCCCGATCTTCAACTGGGAGAAGGCAACAGCCCTCTGCAAAAACTCAACCGATTAATGCTGGAATTCGGCCTACCTGAGACCTATGCCAAAAACGAAAGTATTAATCCTACAGGCAGTTTCAAGGACCGGGGTACTGCCGTCGCTGTACAGATTGCAGCTTCTTTAGGAATCACCAGGATCGGCACGGTCTCGACCGGTAACATGGGTATTTCTACAGCCGCCTATGGAGCCAAAGCCGGGATGGAAACCTTTGTCTTTACAAAAGAAGATACTTCTACAGAAAAACTTCTCTCAGCCGGCATCCATGGGATTAACCTCATAAAAGTCAAAGGCGATTACGGGAAATTATCTCACAAAAGTTTTAAAATCGGGAAAAAACATAACATTTATTTTATGAACTCGACCGATCCGTTTAGAATCGAAGGGTATAAAGTAACCGGCTTTGAGATATTCGAACAATTAAATAGGAAAAATCCCCAGTTCATATTTGTCCCTGTCAGTTCCGGGGGCCACCTGATAGGCCTTATAAAATGCTTTAAAGAGCTTAAAGAAAATAAGTTTATCCAAAGGATTCCGACTTTTGTAGGGATTCAAGCTAAGGGAAGCTCTGCTGTTGCCCAGGCATTTGCTGCTGGAAAATCAAAATATAAAAGAATTAATAAACCCAGCTCAGTCGCTCAATCCATTACCAATCCGGAACCTCCTGGGGGGAATATCGTCTTAAAATTGGTTCACAAGCTAGACGGTATGGTCATTGCCGTTTCAGACGAGGATATACTTGCAGCCCAAAAGCTTTTGGCTAGGTTCGAGGGGATTTTCTGCCTGCCGGCCTCTGCTACAACCTTAGCCGGATTTTTGAAGCTGCAGAAAAAAAGGAAATTTAGTTCCACAGATCGGATAGTCCTGGTGATAACCGGCGCTGGAGTTAAGCATATCAAGGTGTTGGATCCAGATGCTATGAAAATTAAACACACTGACCTTTCAGAATTGGATAAGAGCATTGCTTCTATCTAAGATTAAATACTTAGAAAATAGTTATATTTGAATAATTTCAGTTGAACTTAAGTAATGTAACTGAATAGCATATTGGTTAATATTGCTTTCTATGTTACTATTAAAGCATTAATCAGCCTAAAAAAGGAGGTTTAAATGGCTAATGATTTTCCAACACTGGACTTAAAATTACCCAAAATCAATCCCAAGTATATCAAAATTGGGATTGTTGCGGTAGTTGCGCTCATTCTTTTGGGAAGCTCGTTCTATCAGATCGCCCCGGAAGAAGTAGGAGTTATCCTGCGGCTCGGTAAGTTTGTCCGCACCACAAATCCGGGCCTGCACTTAAAACTGCCGTTTGGAATTGAAAGCCTTAATAAGGTCCCTGTTCAGAGGCAGCTAAAGATGGAATTTGGCTTCCGGACGTCAGAAGCGGGCATCAACACGCAATATCAGGTTACAACTAATTCTAAAAATGAAGCTGTGATGTTAACCGGAGATTTAAATGTTGTAGTAGCAGAGTGGATTGTACAGTACAAGATCAAAGACGCTTATAATTATTTATTTAAAATCCGCGATGTTGACAGTACATTCCGATTCATGAATGAAGCTGTAGTAAGAAAAATCGTAGGTGACAATTCAGTAGATGAGGTTATAACAATCGGACGGTCACGTATCGCCCTGGAAGCTAAAGAAGAGCTTCAGACACTATGCGACCTCTATGAGATTGGAATCGAGGTCAACCAGTTAATATTCCAGAATGTCGACCCACCGGATGCTGTCAAGCCATCATTCAACGAAGTTAATGAGTCCCAACAGGAAAAAGAAAGAAAAGTCAATGAAGCCTGGTCAGAATACAACCAAGAAGTTCCAAAAGCTCGGGGAGTAGCCGCCCAGGCAATCCAAGCTGCTGAAGGATATGCCACAGAAAGGGTCAATAATGCCGAGGGTGATGCTAATCGTTTCCGGGCAATATACCGTGAATATGCCCGTGCTCCCCTGGTTACACGAAAACGTCTTTACCTGGAAACTATTGCTGAAGTTCTCCCAAAAATTAACAGGAAAATAATATTCGATGAAAAGCAAAAAGGCATCTTGCCTCTCTTAAACCTGAGTGAGGAGGTGAAAAAATGAACAAGCAGACAAAATATATAATTATTGCCGTAGCAGCCTTCTTTTTGCTCATCCTTTTAGCTGATGGTTTTTATGTAGTTAAGGAGACCAATCAGGTCATCATCACTCAATTCGGAGATCCGATCGGGGGCACAATTGACAGACCGGGGCTTCATCTTAAAGTACCCTTTATCCAAAAAGCCAATTTCTTTGAAAAACGCTGGCTGGAATGGAATGGAGAAGCCAATCAGATCCCGACCAAGGACAAAAAATATGTCTGGGTGGACACTTATGCCCGCTGGAGAATCAGTGAACCTCTTACCTTCTTCCAAAGAGTCAGGGATGAAAGAGGAGCCCATTCCAGGCTGGATGATATTATAGACGGCGAAACCAGGAATACTGTAGCCAATTACGAGATTATTGAGATCGTACGTTCTACAAACCGGGACTTTGAAATAACAGAAGAGATTCAAGAGCTTCTTGAAACAAAAGAAGAATCGCTTAAAATTGAGATAGGTAGAGAAAAAATTGCAGAGATGATCCTGGAAAAAGCATCTCTGGTAACGCCTGAGTACGGGATCGAACTTAGGGATGTTAAGATTAAAAGAGTCAATTACGTAGCCGAAGTACAGCGCAAAGTCTTTGACCGTATGATTGCTGAAAGACAGCGAATCGCGGCAAAATACCGCTCGGAAGGAGACGGAAATAGTGCAGAGATTCGCGGCCAAAAAGAAAGGGAATTAAAAGCGATCCAGTCTGAAGCCTACCGAAAAGCCCAGGAAATCAAAGGAAAAGCAGATGCAGAAGCTACAAAAATCTATGCCTCAGCATACAATCTTGACCCTGAATTCTACCAGTTTACGAAGACACTCGAGACATACAAGACCATCTTGGATGAAAAAACCTGGCTGCTGCTGTCAACTGATTCTGAATTTCTAAAATATCTAAAGAGTACCCGGAAATAGGATAAAACCTAAGGGGACAGTCTCTTTTAGAAGAGGGACAGTCCCCTTTAGCCCGCCTTTCTCACCAGATATCGTAGCGAAACGGTAAAGTCGCTGAAAACGCAAGGCTTGCGAGTGAAGTTCCCACAGGCATACTTTCAGTATGTTGAGGAAACTTCGGGAGCATAACGCCGCAGTTTCAGATGAATTTGCCGTTGTAGTAGATTTCTTGCGAGAAAGTCGGGCTAAGTTAGGAATTTGCTTATTAAGTATTTGTTGGGAAAAAGAGCGGGAGTTCCGCCGGTGTGAATAAACATGACCTTATCATCTGAGTTAAAATATCCTTTTTTAATCAGATCAACAAGCCCTACCATAGCTTTCCCTGTATAGACAGGATCGAGAAAGATGCCCTCTGTATGCGCCATCAGGCGTACAGCTTCTGACACTTCTTTATTAACCACCCCGTAGCCATCCTGGATATAATCATCAAAAACCATTACATCATCTTCATCTATTTCAAGCTTAAGCTCAAGAGCCCTAACAGTATCCCGGCAAATAGTCAAAACATCCTTTGAAAAAACATCTTTCTTTTCCGATACACTGACTCCTAATACTTTAGTATTCTCCATTACAGCCTTGGCTCCCACTACCATGCCTGCCTGTGTTCCCCCAGAGCCGGTAGCATGGATTATATAATCCATATCTTCTTCAACATCCTTGAACTGTTGTTTAAGCTCTATCACAGCATCTACATACCCTACTGCACCCAGGGGCAACTCCATGTCAGCTCCTACCATAGAACCACCTATAGGTGCGATATAAGGCCTATGTCCTTCTTTCCTGATCTCTTCAGATATCTCCTTAAGCACTTCCTTTGCCTGGTCCACCTGGACGACCCTCCCAGCCTCCCCTTCTCTGAACCTTATGTCTGCATCAAGAATAAAATCGAGGAGGAGATTGCCGTCAAATTCTTCCGGAATATCATATGTTTTAAACAGAATAAGAACAGGTTTGATCCCATATTTATTAGCAACAGCTGCTGTCTGAAGGCACCAGTTTGACTGGACACTTGCCCAGGTTATAATAGTATCCGCTTTTTTCTTTAATACATCAGCAATAATATATTCCAGCTTGCGGGATTTATTCCCCCCGAAAGCAAGCCCTGTCATATCATCACGCTTTATGAAAATATCAGGGCCTCCCAGTTCCTGAGTTAAGTTTTCCAGTTTCCTTAAGGGTGTAGGGCTGTGGATCAGCCTTTCCCGGGGGAATTTATTAATGCAGTTTTTTAGTTCCTCAATTGTGTATCGCGCCATTTTAATAATTTCTCCTTATACGTTTTAGCTCTTTAATTTTTCCGGCTGCCCAGATTCGGATATTATCTCCATAATAGTAAAAAATCGGGATAACTATCATGATGAAAATGGTTGAGCTTATTAATCCGCCCACAGCTGAAAGGGCTAAAGAGGCCCATATCTGCCGCTTTCCTTCTTCCAACTGGATCAAAACAAGTGGCAGCATTCCTAAAACAGTTGTTCCCGTAGTCAGAAAAATCGGCCGTATCCTCTCCCTGGCTCCCTGTATTACTGCTTCCAGGAGAACTATTCCCTGCCTGCGTTTTGAATTTATATGATCGACCAAAAGAATAGAGTTATTGACTACAATCCCCCCCAGCAATATCACTCCAATGTAAGCAGACGAATCAAAGGAAAAATCCGCCACTACAAAAGCCACAAATACTCCAATCAATGCCAGGGGCACAGCCAGCAGGATAAAGAAAGGCTGGATAATAGATTCGTAAAGAGATGCAAGGATCATAAAGATAATAATCAGGGAAAATATTATGGCAAATTTGATCTGCCCTTTCTCCTCTTCTGTCATAAAGCGTTCATCTTCCATAGTGGCTGAAAATCCCGGGGGAAGATCTAATTTTGCAAAAATTCCTTCCCGGTATTTTTCCCCGGCTTTGTAGGGCCCCCGAAATTCCCACATTATCGTCTGCTGGAACTGCTGGTCCTCCCGGTCGATAGAGCCGGCAATAGGCTTTTCATCCAGAGTGGAAATTTCTCTCAATCTTATAAACTCCCCGCTTCGGGTTTGGATCAATACATCCTGCAGATTTTTCAAATCCATCTCCTCTGCTTGAGGAAATTTTATGGAGAAATCCATCTCCCTGCCTGATATCTTGGCTTTCAGAGGAATTGAAACCCTCCCCTGGATGAATGTCTGGATTTGGTAATAAATATACTGAGGGTCGATGTCATACTTTCTTAAAGTTTCTTTATCTATCTTTAAAACATATTCAAATGAATCCAAGCGCCACCATCCATACTTGCTGGATGTTATCTTCACTTCTTTGATACGCGGATTTCGTTTAAGGGTTCGTTCCAGATTTGAGGTTATCTCCTTTATTTTTTTCAGATTGTATCCAAAAAATTTTATGCGCGAATCATAAAAAGTCCCGCTTCCGAACCCGGAATGATAGCCCTGAGGATCAAAACCGTAAATACCGACATTAATCCCGGCAAAATTAGTAGCCAGTTGGATCAACTGTTCCTTCATAAGATAAGGCTGGTAAGACATCTCTATCTCAGGCGGAAATGAAATCGTTATGGTTCCCCGTTCCGAGGAAACAAATGTGTTTGCTTCTTTTTCATAGGGAGCATCAATTATTTTTTCTTCAAACTGCTTTACAACTTCATCAGTCCGCTCGATCTCAGTTCCAGCCGGCATGCCCAGCGATACATACAGCCTCTCTTTGGAATACCAGCTAAAAAACTCTCCCAAAGTAACTTCGGCCCGGAACCATTTGTATGTTCCGAAAAATATGGCTGCAATTATTAAAATAACTTCGACCGGATGTCGAAGGAAAAAACGCAGTATTTTTTCGTATTGTTTTCTATATCTTTCCTTACGTTTCTTTCTTGGGCTTTTCAGTAATTTCGGGGATAAAGCCGGGATAACAGAAAAAGATACTAAAAGGGACGCAGCCAGGGCAGAACTTATCACAATTGCCATAGGGAGATAATACAGACTTAAGCGCCCCTGAAAATAAGCGATCGAAAAAAATACACTCATTGTAGTCAAAGTCGAGGCGAAGACAGGAAGGAACACTTCCTTTGAACCCTCTATAGCCGCCTTTACAGCAGAAACACCTTTTTCTCTAATCCGCAGGATATTTTCAAATACGACTATTGAATTATCTACAAAAAGCCCAAATCCCAGGGCCAACCCCCCAAGTGTAAACATATTCAGCGAGGTCTTGGTAAAATAGACCAGATTAAAGGTTAAAAGCACGGAAAAGGCAATGGAAGAAACCACCAGCAGGGACGGCTTAATACTCCGGAGAAACATAAATATGAGAATAAAGATCACAGCAATAATAATGCCTACCAGAAGGTATAATTCCTTTAGATTCTTCTCTATCTCCTCGCTTTCATCATCCACTTCGCGGAAGATCAGATCGTCAGGCAGCTCCTTTTTTACTTCCTCCAGGCGTTTTTTTACCTCCCGGCCAATTTTAAGTGTACTCAATCCCTTCTCTTTCCTGACTGTAAGCCTTATGGTCGGTTTTCCATTTATGCGGTTTATATAGTAAATCTCACCATATGCCGGTGTCAGCCGTGAAATCTCCTTAAGTTTGACAGCATTACCACCTGTATGCGCGATCACTGTTTCGCCCAATTCCCTGATGCTATCAATAGGATTAGTTACCTTAAAAAGTAGTTCTCTGGTTCCTTTCTTGACCTTCCCGGCCGGGTAAATACGCGCTCTTTCCTGAATCATTGTAAAAACAAGAAACGGCTGTATACCCAGGGCTTTAAGCTTCTCTTCATCCAGAGTAATCCTTACCTCCGGGTCTGAACCTCCACTGACATCAACATCTGCAATCCCTTTGACTGAACCTATCCCGAATTCAATTTTTTCCTTAACCAGCTCTCTCATCTTTTGTAGGGAATAATCACCGGAAATAGTATAGCTAAGAAAAGGGCTTACCCTAAAATCTTCAGGCACATAGGGTCGGATCTCTGGTCTTATTCCATAAGGCAGTTCATCCTTTATTTCAGCAAACTTTTCCCGCAGAGAAAGCCGGGCAAATTCCATATTGGTTTTGGGGTCAAATTCCAAAGTTATCCGCGAGCTTCCGATACTTGAAGAAGACTCGATCTTCCTGACCCCTTTGACAGTTGAAGCCTTTTCTTCCAAAACAGAGCTTATCTCGGTCTGGATAATTTCAGGAGGGACTCCCCGCCAGAAAGTCTCAATATCTAGACGGGGATAATCTTCTCTAGGAGCAAGTTCCAGGGGAATATTAAGAAAGGAATATACTCCCAGCACAAGCAGCACCATAAATGCCATAGCAGTGGCAATGGGGCGCTCTATAAATATTCTCATTTATTATCCCTGGTTTTTCCCCTCTCTGCCAGTTCATAGGCCATGGGTATCAGGATCAAGGTTAAAAATGTCGCCAGCATCAAGCCGCCGATAACCGTGATCGCCAGCGGCTGCTGCAGCTCTGATCCTCTTCCAAGACCTAAAGACATGGGAAAAAGACCAAAAGCAGTAGTTACTGTTGTCATTAATATCGGCCTCAACCTTACCCGGCTTGCTTCCATAATAGAGTCTCTGACTGAAAGCCCTTTCCTGCGCAACTGGTTGGTGTAGTCGATCTTGACAATTGCGTCATTCACCACAATTCCTGCCAGCACCACCATCCCGATGATAGAAATCACATTTAAAGTCTGCCCGGTAATCAGAAGTGCCCATACAGCTCCTGTCAATCCCATTGGGAGCGTAAATAAGATCAGAAACGGATGCAGTAAAGATTCAAACTGGGCTGCCATAATCATATAAACCAGCAAGACCGCAAGTGAAAATGCAAATAAAAGACTGCGGAAGGATTTCTCCATTTCCTCTTGTTCGCCGCTGAATACAACCCGATAGCCTGCAGGTAATTCCAGTTCATCGATCTTCTCTCTTATCTCAGGTGCCACCTGACTGATCTTAACTCCTTTCAGATTGGCAGTAACCAGAACCTCCCGCTGCTGACTTTCCCTCCGAATTTCTTTCGGCCCTCTAACAACCTCGTATGAGATCAATTCTCTCAGGGGAATAAGTGTTTCTCCATGCGGCATCTGTTCATTTAGAAGCGATTCAATATTCTCCCTGGTATCCTTTTCCAGCCGGACAAGCACATCATACTTTTTCTCCAGCTCTTTAAACTGAGTAGCAATTTTCCCCCTCACTGCATTAACTAAAAAATCGCTGATAGCTGCCGGAGAAATATTATACTTTTCCAGGGCTTCTTTCTTTATTTTAACCCTGAATTCCGGCTTGCCTTCCCCAGTATTTGAACCAATATCAGCCAGTCCATCAATATCACGCAATTTCTCTTTCAGCTGTTCGGCTAAAATATTCAGCCTGTTAAGTTCATCTCCTTTTATTTTCAAACCGATTTCTGCAGTTGAAAAAGCCATAAACTGGGAAAGGGTTGATTGTTCCCTGACTATTGAATATGTGAGGCCGGGGAATCGCTGCAGTCTTTCTCTCAAACCTTTTATCAATCCCTCAACTTCTGGGGATTCTTTTGCCTCAACATAAAGCTTAGCTGAATTAAGCGAAATATCCGGATTCAAACCCTCCATCCCACTAACAATACCGATCTGGGAAAAAGAATCTTTAACTGAATCCTGGGAGCTCAGCCAGTTCTCCAATATAAACACGACATCCGATGTCTGCTCCAGGGAATACTCCACAGGGGTCTTAATATTAACATCAAAGGCAGATACCTCCGGTTTCGGCATGAGCTCTCTGGGGATAAAAGTGGCAACAAAAATCGTCAGCACTAGAAAAAGTGCTGCACCAGACAGGACTTTTCCCTTATTATCAAGACACCAGATAAGTGCCTGATGGTAGCGTAGGGAAAATCTGCTATAAAGTCTGTTATGAGCTTCAAATACAACCTTTATAAAAGGTTTGAAGGGCAGGCTTATATAATGGAATAGTAAAAGAAAAAGCTGTGCGAAAAAACTAAAGATAAAATTAAGAACTAAATAAATCCCTTTCGGAATATTATACAATAACCAGCGAATGCCTCTAAAGGGAAAAAGCAGGATTCCTGCGACCGACTTTTTTCGTGCTTTTATCCACTTGGAAGCCTCTATTTCCTTGAAAGGTTTTTCAGCCTTTTTTATCCTGACATCAAATTTCCTTGATGCCAGCATAGGTAAAAGTGTGAGGGAGACAATAAGAGAAGATAAAAGAGCAAAGGTTACTGTAAGGGCCTGGTCTTTAAATAATTGTCCGGCTACACCATGCACATAAATAACCGGCAGGAATACTGATATGGTAGTTAAGGTCGAAGCAGTAACCGCCATCCCCACTTCTCTGGTTCCTGCAACGGCTGCATCTAACATACTCTTACCCAGGCCTTTGTGCCGGAAAACACTTTCCGAAACTACGATCGAATTGTCTACCAGCATCCCGACACCAAGGGCAAGCCCTCCCAAAGACATAATATTCAGAGTGATATCCCGAAAATAAAGCAGATTAAAAGTTGCAATAATAGAGATGGGAATAACGGATGCAATGATCAGAGGAGTTTTGAAATCCTGAAGAAATATGGTCAAGACCACAAATGCCAGAATACCACCAAGGATTATTGCAGTTAACACAGATGATATGGCATTGTTTATGTACTTAGCTTGTTCAGATACGATCAGGATGTTTGTCTCCGGATTTTCTGCTTTGATCTCCTCCAGAACTTCTTTTGCCACTTGCGTCACTTTAACCGTATTTGCTCCAGACTCTTTTCTGACCAGAATCCCGATGCTTTCTTTTCCGCTGAGCCTGGTTATCCCTTCTCTTTCCTTAATGGAATCCTTGATCTCAGCCACATCTTTAAGCCTCACTACTCCCCGCTCTGCAGTTGTCTTTAAACTTATCTCCCCTATCTCATTAACCGCCTCAAACTCTCCCACAACCCTGAGAGCATATTTAAACCGCCCTTTTCTGATAGTCCCACCCTGTAAATTTCGGTTGAAAGCATCGATTCTCTGTGATATCTGGTCAATAGTTAGTCCATAAAGAGACATATATTGAGGATTGACTTCAATATGGATCTCACGCTCCACTCCTCCAGCTATCTCTGCTGAGCCGATCCCTTCAATTTGTTCCAGGCGGGGTTTGACTAATTCTTCTGAAAATTCTTTAAGCTCAAGTAAGGATCTGGATCCAGATACAGACATGATCATTATAGGTTTACTCTGCGGGTCAAGCGGGATGATAGTGGGATCCTCCACATCATCCGAAAGCTGCACACTGTCAAGTTTTTCCCGTGTATGCAGCATGGCAAAATCCATATCCGTTCCCCAAGCAAACTCCAAGGTCATAAAGGAAACACCTTCTTTGGATATAGACTCTACTCTTCGCATCCCCGGAATGCGGCTTACAGCCGCTTCAAGGGGTTCAGTGATAAGAGTTTCTATTTCCTCTGGGGCCACGCCTGCATACTGAGTCACCACAGACAGACGCGGGTAACTGATATCAGGCAGCAGGTCGACACTCAGCTCTTTTAGTGAGACAAATCCCAAAAGTATAATGGCAATAAAAAACATAAAAGTCGTAACCGGCCGCTTAGCAGAGATTTCTGTAATTTTCATTGTCCTTTACCTATG
>CBFDDY010000055.1:0-10854 GCA_965603705.1 uncultured bacterium
ATCCGGCGACAACAGAAAAGAAAGCCAGGATCACAAGAGGTATGGTCATGGCTTTGGGAGATTCATGCAGATGTGCCTTGGCTTCAGGTTCAAGCCGTTCTTTGCCGTGGAAGGTAAGGAATATCAGGCGGAACATGTAGAAAGCGGTTAGGACAGCTCCTAGGATGCCAAGCAGCCAGATTCCGTATTGTCCCTGGGCATAGGCACTTGTCAGAATTGCATCCTTGGAGAAAAATCCTGATAAAAAAGGTACGCCTGCTATAGCTATTGCGCCAATAAGGAATACCGGATAGGTGATAGGTAAGTATTTTCTCAGCCCTCCCATTTTTTTCATATTAAGTTCACCGGAAAGAGCATGCATAACACTGCCGGCTGCAAGAAACAGCAGGCTTTTGAAAAATGCGTGGGTATACAAGTGGAATATACCGGCTGCATATGCACCTACACCGCAGCCTATAAACATATATCCTATTTGTGAGATAGTCGAATAAGCAAGAACACGTTTTATGTCATTCTGAACAAGGGCCATTGTAGCTGCATATATGGCAGTTACTGCGCCGATGATAGCCACTACATTCGCACCGGTCCCGGAAAGGGTATAAAGAGCGTTCATCCGGGCGACCATGTACACTCCGGCTGTTACCATAGTAGCCGCATGGATAAGAGCGCTGACCGGAGTTGGGCCTTCCATAGCATCTGGCAGCCAAACATAAAGGGGAATCTGGGCTGATTTTCCAGTTGCGCCCACAAATAGAAGGAGAGCGATCAGAGTAGCAATTCCCTGAGTGATGCTTCCTCCGGCTATGGCTTCATTGATAGCAGAAAATTCTCCGCTGCCGATGTGGATAATTATAAAGAAAATTCCCAGGAGAAAGCCGGCATCACCGATGCGGTTTACAATAAATGCTTTTTTGCCGGCATTAGCTGCAGAGTGTTTTTCATACCAGAAACCGATAAGCATATAGGAACAAAAACCTACTCCTTCCCAGCCTACAAACATCAATACAAGATTAGATGCCATGACCAGGATCAGCATGGAAAAAGTGAAGAGGTTCATAAGTGTGAAAAAACGGGCATAGCTTTTATCTTTAGCCATATATCCGATTGAATAGATGTGAATAAGAAGTCCTACTCCGGTTACTACGAAACACATTACTGCTGTTAAAGGATCGAATTGGAAAGAAAGGTCGGCTTTAAAACTACCGGAATGGATCCAGGAAAAAAGGTTTTTAACCAGGGCGGAGCTGCCCTCGGGCATTTGCATAAGACCTATCAATGAGATGATGGATATGGCAAAAGAAATAAAAACAGCAAAGCAAGCTTGAAAAGAAATATATTTACGGGGTAGTTTGGAGCCGAAAATTGCAAGAATAATAGTGCTTATCGCAGGAATAAACGGTATAAGCCAGAATATTTCTGTCATTTTATCCCTTCATGCTCTTTATCTCTTCAGTTTTAATAGATTTTTTTTGCCGGTAGATCAATAAAATAATGGCTAGGCCTATGGCAACCTCTGCAGCTGCAACTGTTATGACAAAAAAGACGATTATCTGTCCGTCCAAGGCAGAAGCTGATTTGGAAAAAGTGATAAAAGCAAGATTAGCGGCATTGAGCATTATTTCTACAGACAGAAACTGAGTTATAAGATCTTTTTTTACAAAGAAGGCGATAATCCCCAGCACAAAGAGTACTAAACTAAAGATTATAAAATAGCTCAGGGGAATCATTCTTTTTCCTTCTTTTTTACTAAAATAATCGCTCCAACAAGAGCAGTTATGATCAAGATCGAGGTGATCTCAAAGGGATATAAGTATTTTGTAAATAAGAGATGTCCTAAATCAGTGGGATTGCCGATTGTTTGGCTTGTGGAAGTGCTTATGGGAGTGAAAGCCATTTTTAAAGCTACGATCAGCTCGACCAATAGAATAACTGCAATCCCGGAAGCAAAACCCAAGGTCCATTTTTTCTTCTCAGGAGGGATGCCTTTACGGATATCGATCATCATAATAACAAATATAAAAAGTACCATGATCGCACCTGCATAGATTATGATTTGGATCACGGCAATAAAAGGAGCGTCAAGCAAGGCAAAAAAACCACCCGTACAGGTAAAAGCGAGGATCACAAAAAGAGCGCTGTATGCCTGGTTTTTGGAAATTATCATACCCAAGACTGATGCCACACATACAACTGCGAGTAAAATAAATAGAAAATAAGCCATTTTTAGAGTTTTTTATTATATTTTTTGAAAGAATGCTATGTCAAGCAAATATTTAAATAATTTATTTTTTGCCTTATGATATTTAAGAGCTGGCAATTTTTTATGAATAGTTAAAGCAATGTTATTGACAAAGTAAAAATGTTTGCTATAATAAAATTTTATATTGCGGGGTAGAGCAGGCTGGTAGCTCGTCGGGCTCATAACCCGGAGGTCGCTGGTTCAAATCCAGCCCCCGCTACCAATTTTCTCTATCTGTTACCCCTGGTTTCCACTGAAAATGTTGTGTTTTATTTCGCCTTTCCGTTTTAGCAACCGTATGCAATTTTAGGCAGCTTTTAGCAAATTCTGTGACAAACTGGTGACAAACGGAGGGAGTCTACCTAAAGATAGAGCAACTGATTCGTAATCAGTAGGTCGGGGGTTCGACTCCCCCTGCTGGCTCCACCTAATACCCTTATTTTTCAACGTTTTACTCAGAGTACAGTTTAAGCCATATTATGCTATTTTGGGTTATTTTCAGCCTAAAATGGCAAACGGATGGCAAATCTCTACCCAAGATACATAGGGTTTGAGTAGCAAATGTGTTGTTTCTGGTTGGATGTTGAAGTCTACTAAATGGGGATTCACTTTTTAGTTGATATCTGGTATTAATAAAAAGAACAAAAAAAGCAAATGGGAGATAGGAATCAGATGAATAAAAAATTTTCTGATTGGACTTTTTTAGTTATATCCTGGATTTCAGGGGGGTACCTCATCTATCTTTTTCATTATAAACGTGGATTTCCTCCAATAATTTATCCATTTGATTGGGATTGGATTTTTCTCGGTTTGGGGATATTGTTACTTCTTTTTCCTTTTGCAAAGAGAATAAAGATTGGAAAGTTCGTTGAGTTTGAACGAGAGGTTAGAAATATAAAAGATAATATTAGTGAATTTAAAACGGAGACAAGACAATCACTGTCATTAATATCTTCTACGGTTAATACAATTAGTAATGTTCAAGAAGTAAAAATATATACTGTGCCTGGAGTTGAGAAGATAAAGGAAGCCGATGAAGAGGTTGAAGGTTTACTTTCCCCAGAAATTTCTTCCAAGGCTCAAAACATGAAACAAGAGCTGATACTCGGTGAAGAGGATAACATCATGGCTCTTGCCCGAACAAGAATTATATTAGAGCAATTACTGAGGAAGATACTTGGGAAGAAGTTGAAGACCAAACGAGCTGGGGAAAAAGAAATTAAATTTTTGTCTGCAGGCCAACTGTTTAGGCTTTTCTTAAAAGAATACCCCGATTATAAACCTTTGGAGAAAGCTTTTGTCTATGTAATAAAGATATGTAATGCAGCAATCCATGGTCAGAAGATTCCTGAGGATGAAGCCTCGGCAGCATTTGAAATGAGTTCAAAAATTATTGCTGCTTTGAAAGAACTTACTGGTGAATAATTTATTTAGTTCGTCATTTCACTGAAAAAATGAGAGAAAAGCTAAAAGAATTCAATTGGCATATTCATGGATTGTCTGAGAGAGATTTGGAAAAAGCAATAAAATTGACAAAGAATCTAATAGGAACGAAAAAGAAGGAACTAAAAAAAGAAGAGAAAAAAATAAGGAAGGAGAATCCGGATTTTGCTGATGATATTTTAGATGACATTAGCTACTATGCATGGATTGATATGCAAATTCTCTGGCAATTTTGCCTATGGCGTTTACAATCCATTTTTGAAGGTATCATTACTACAAGACTATTGTCCGATGAAGAGACTCAAGGATTAGCTGGATTGAAAAAGAAATTGGATAAGCTTCAAAGTGTTGGATATAGGATAAGTCAAAAAGATTATGATGAGCTACTTGAATGGAGCAGATTAAGAAATGCTTTATCTCATTGTCCACCAGAACATTACAGACCAATTTCATTAAAAGAAAGTGACATAGAAGAATATTTAGACTTGATAATGCATGTAACACAGGATTTAAGCATTCAGAAGAGAAGAATTGAGGTGAGTGGAAGCCAAGAACCCTAAAGCTCTGGCTTCCTGGTTACAGATACGACGCTATGCTTAGAGCAGGGAGCGATAGATTGCCTTAATAGACGGGTGAGTAGTGTAATTATTCTCATTTAATCCTTCCATTAATAGGGTAACTGAGAATAGAGAGGACTTCTTATTGACAGCATATGTTTTTTCTATGTATGATTATTGATTCAGTAGCTTAGAGGGTGGAAATGTGATGAAATTGAGGATAAATTATCATCAACAGAAAAAGCAAATTCTTATATTTTTATTCCTTGATATCCTTTTGCCGACTAGTTACAGGGGAAAGCAAGGGACGGTCTCTGACTGACAGGGTCAAACATATTGAGATAAGAGAGATCAAAAAAGCGCTTCTGGATCATGGAGGAGTTAAAAGCAAGACCGCCTCTTCTCTGGGAATCACAGAAAGGATGCTCGCTTACAAGATAAAGATCTATGGTCTCAAATCAGAATAGATTCTTCCCAACCCATTCCGCATTATTTGCCATTGATCTGTCAAGTATGTTATGTTGAGAGCGGTCACAATCAGACATTGATCACAATGAAAACGGATAAAAACCCCTCTCCTCTCAAAAACTCATTTTTATACAAAATATTCACCAATAAAAAACGATTTGAGCAAAGTGTTTTTGATGTTTTTATCGTTTCTTCAGCACAGCCTGAGAAAGCCCACTTCAAGGCATTTATAGAAAAAATTGAAAAAATCATCATCGTCAAAACTCTGCAGATGTTTAACGGCAGACAGAAAGATGCTGCCAAATTCCTGGGAATCAAATACACTACCTTGAATGTAAAAGTGAAAAAATACAATATCCAATTTCAAAAGAGCCCTTTTGATCCCGAATCTGAACCGGAAACAGAAGTGGATATTCCTTAAGAGATCCTTTTGTAGGGAGAGATCAGATGAAGAGATATTTGATTTCAGGAATTACAGTTTTTTTATTTTTGACTATCACTCTGGCGTGCCGTACGGACACAGGGCAGACCAAACCTGGCCCCTATACCGGCATCAGTCTCATTCCTAAACCCTCGAAGATAGTCAGCCTTGATGGCCGGTTTGTTATCACACCCCAAACTCGTTTTGAGATCGATGGAGATTATCATCTTGTCATGCCGATTGCAGGCTATTTTTCTGACCTTCTGAAACGTTCAATGGGGTGGTCCCTCTAATTTGCAAGCCGGGAGGTTGCCTTCCATATTACAGATAAAGAGGGATATTTTATCTCAGAATCGAGCGTTTACCGCATCCTCAAATCACACGATCTTGTTACATCGCCTGTCTACACTGTTATCTCAGCCAAAGATCACTTCGAACATCCCACCTCCCGAGTTAATGAGTTGTGGCAAAAGGACTTTATTACCTCTCATATCCCTGACAAAGGTCAAGTGATGATCCGTTATTACGGCATCTAGGCTAATGCGCATCGGGGAAAAAAGAAGAAAGCGGGAGTTAACCCTTCCTGCCCCCCTATTATTGAAGATGAAGCACTATTTGTCCCCTCTAAAGGCTGGGCGGAGATAATAAAGAAAGTCTATGAGATCGACCCTCTCATCTGTCCCAAATGCGGTGGAACCATGCGCATTGTCTCTTTTATCAAAGATCATAAAGTCATAGACAAGATCATCGATCACCTTAAACTGACCTTTAAGGCAGAACGTCCCGCATTACCTCAAGCTCAACTCAGTATGGCAGATAAGGCACTGGAAGTCAGGATCTCCCGGCTCCCCGGATTACAGATACGACGCTATGCTTAGAGCAGGGAGCGGTTTATGGCCTCTATAGGTAGACGTATGAGTAGTGCAAATATTCTTATTTAATCCTCCCATTAATAAGGAAGCAGAGGAAACGGATTTCTAATTGACAGTATATGTTTGTTCTAGGTATTATTATTGAGTCAGCAGCTTTGAAGGTGGAAATTTGATAAAATTGAGCGGAGCTTGTCACTAACAGAAAAAATATTCCCATCTCTTTGCTAAAAAAAAGCCACTGTATGGCTATTAACATATGTAAAAAGTTTGACTATACAGCGATTTAGGGCGTTATTTTATTTTCAATGGAGGGAAAAGTGGAAGAAACGCAAGAAAAAAAAGAAGAGGAAAAAGCACTATTTGCGGTTTTTTGTGAAGCCGAAGGATACGAAAAACCACTCGTTCTGACGGGTCTCACTTTTGCCCGCCTTATTGATGATGTTGTTGTTTATTATGAAGAAGAAAAGCCTTTTTTCATCGATGGTGCGCCATTAAGCAAAAAGAAGATCCGAAAGTTAAAGATTCTTCGTCAGGGGAAAAATTTCTCATTTTTATTTGGTAGTCTATACCATAAACTAAGTTCTTCAGATAAAGCAATACAGAAAATCTATGGTGAACAATACTATACTCGACTTGAAGCATGTCTTCGGGCAGGTTGTGAGGATGTTACATCCCAAGTGATAAAGGCGTTTGATAATAAGATTAGGCCCAAATTGAAAGATTACTTGTCAAAAAGAGATGACCTCATTCAAGCTGCATATCAAGTCTTTATAACTGGAATGAAGATTCTTAGCGGCACCTGATACTCTTAATGAATTTCTAAAGTTTCTTTTTGTGTTTTGCAAGAGTTTTTATATTTTCATTAAATCTAGGAGGTAAAAATGGGAGAAATATTATTTATTTCATCAGAGGAGATAATAAAAAACAAAGTCAATGATGGAATTGGAGAGGTTTTATTTGGAATGGAACAGAACCTTAGTAAATTAAAGGGGAAGGATGACCTTAAAGCCGATTTTTTACGGAAATCATTATTAAATGAATTGTCTTTTTCACGTCTTGCATTATTGTTTGTTAAATTTTCTTTTCTTAAGAGGAAGGATTTACCAACTTACTCTTTTTTGTTTAGCCGGGTACTTGAAGCAACAAAAAAGAAATGGGAAGAAATGATTAAGGCCGAAAATGAAAAAGATTGAAATTATTTAACTACCTTCGATTCCAGGACATTATCGATATCTGATTTTTTAAAGCGGACTGTCTTTTGAAACTTTATATATGGAATTATCCGGTCTTTCATAAAACGATCAACCGTAGCGATTGACACATTAAGATACTCTGCAACTTCTTTTTTTGTCAGCAATTTTTCCATTAATGTTATTTTACACAAATTAATTAATAAAATCAATAAAAAATAGCTTGACATGGTTTGACATAGTTTGTTATAATCCCATATGAAGTGGAAGCAAGGTGTGTGAAATGCAAATAATGCCACTTAGGGCATTAAAATACATGGAGGTGAAAAATGGTTAACATGGAAAAAAGGACAGCCCCTATCGAAGAGGCTGCCCCAAGCTCTGGTAGTGATACCAGAAACAACAACGATTCAAACCTAAAGAAAGATCCGGGGAATGTCAAGGAAAACCGTCTATTCTTTCAAGGCGAAATGACCCTCGAGGGGCCGAGATTGCAAAACCAAGCCGCTTTTCTGAGAGAGAAAGGCGGGACTGAGTTTGAAATTAATGTTAAGCGGGGAGCTAATGAAAAAGTGAACGGTAACGTCTTGGTTATCATTAATGATGTCGACGTGGTTCTCGAATCTGCCGGGACAGAGAATGAATTACTTGGGGCATTAGATTCTTTTTATTTTTCCTTTACCGCTATTGGAAATGAAAAATCCTCTCTTTCTGTTGATCTTAGCACAGACCAGGCCCGGAAACTTAGAAATGTTCTAAACGGATATCTTCAAGCTCATGAAGCTAGGGTCGCACTTGAAAAGCCGATAGAAATTTTAGTAAGTTAATCTTTCCCTCTGCCCTGTGGCTGCTGTCGCAGGGTAGCGATAAGGGATTAAAACACAGGGAGGTAAAAATGGAAGAAAGAAACATAAGACGAAAGAAAGGCGGAAGGTATCTAATTGACTTCACTTATAAAGGTATCCGGGTGAGACGTGTTGTAGGCCACAGCAAGACAGAAGCTAGGGAGATCATGGAGCAGATCCGGGCCAAAATAAGACGTGGTGAATATGGGCTTAATGAGAAAAACAAAGACATAAAGTTTGAGAGCTTTGCGAAAGAGTACATTGATAATTATGCAAAAATCAATAAACGGTCCTGGAAACGTGATCAGACATCGCTGAATAATCTAGTTCCATTTCTTAGGGGAAAGTTGCTTTCAAACATAACCCCTGCTTTAATCGAAAAATAGATTTTATATAATTATGGACAAAGCAAAGAGACTAAAAGACGGAGTCGCTGTCACAACAATAAACCGAGAATTGACCTGTTTAAAGACCCTTTACAATAAGGCCAATGAGTGGAGAAAAGTAAATTGTAATCCCACAGCTAATATAAAAAACTTTAAGGAAAATAACAAAATCCAAATAATTTTAAATCAAAATGAAGTAGAAAGATTAATCATATCTGCTATTGATCATTTAAAACCTATAATAATAATTGCTGTAAATACCGGAATGAGAAGAGGGGAGATTTTAAATCTAAAGTGGGAGAACATTAATTTTATAAAAGGCTATATTGAAATTGAGGATTCTAAAAGCGGTGAGCCTCGAAAAGTCCCGATGAATAGTACAGTTGCTGAAACGCTACAAAGCATGGATAAGAGTCATAAATACATCTTTTATAATCCAAAAACAAAAAAGAATATCGTTGAAATAAAAAGATCATTCAATACGGCAAGAAAGAGAGTAGGGCTTAAGAGTGTTCGTTTTCACGATCTCCGGCATACAGCAGCTACAAGGATGTGTGAAGTAGGGGTCCCCTTAAAGATAGTGAGTAAGATCCTCGGACACTCTACCATTAAGATGACAGAACGCTATGCTAACCCAACACCGGATAGCATGAAAGAAGCCGTTGAGAGACTTGGAGATGTTCTAAAAACACGTCACAAAGTCGACACTTCAGGAATTATACCCGACAGAGATAGTGACGTAAACCGTTCATATTTATACAATTAGAGGGACATGTTAAAAGCAGGTAGTCGCACTCATAACCCGGAGGTCGCTGGTTCAAATCCAGCCCCCGCTACCACAACTCCTTTATCTCGTCGTCGTATCCAGTCATCTCCCACCTAGTAAGAGACATAGGTATCATACCGACTGCCAGAAATTCGTCTATAAACTGACGAAGATTGAATTTGTCTCCTAGCTGCATAGCTCTTTCTCTGAACAACTGCCTGAATTGAGCTTTGCCAAGAACACATAGCCGGCTCTGGAATTTCTTCAAACCGCGCAGCTGTTCTGCAATTGCGGTTGCTGCATAATCGGGCACACCATTTATGACTTCCAGGCAAATAGAAAATAGTAAATAACAGAAAAAAATATTAAATAATGATACCTTTTTTCAATTTATTAAATTATTGTGCGACAAAATTTATGCTTAATATAGAATTCTATATAATAATGATTAAAGTAGACAAAAAGTCCAAAAATACGGAAAAATCTGCCAGGATATTGATTGTAGAAGATGAGAATATTATTGCTATGGATATTCAGTACATATTGCAAAAAATGGGTTATGATGTCTTTGCTATAGTTTCTTCAGGGGAAGAATCAGTTAATATTGCCTCCTTATCTATGCCTGATATTGTTCTTATGGATATCAAATTAAAAGGAAAGATGAATGGTATTCAGGCTGCTGAATCTATATACAATCAATTCAGGATACCGATAATCTATGTATCTGCTTATGGAGATGAGCTTACATACATACAATCAGACAGGTTTGGGCCATTTGAATTTATCCGGAAACCTTTCATAGAAGGGGAGATAGCGGACAAAATCTCAGGAGTTCTGCATAAAAGCCGGAAGTATAATACGCTTAACTAAAATTTTCTTCTACTTGATTTTTTATCTCAAGTTTGGTCATAATACTTAGTGAATAATTGGAAAATGAATATGCGTGTTGCTATGTATTACAATAACAATGATATCCGGGTGGAAGAAATGCCGGTTCCTGAAATTGGGCCGGATGAACTCCTAATGCGTACCGAAGCAAGCGGTATATGCGGCAGTGATGTGCTGGAATGGTATCGTTTAAAAAAAGCCCCGCTTGTGCTAGGACATGAAGTTGCCGGCCAGGTAGTAAAAATTGGGGAAAAAGTTACCAGGTTCAAAGTAGGGGATAGGATAGTCGCTAATCATCATGTGCCCTGCAACACTTGTTCATTTTGTCTCACAGGGCATCATACGGCCTGTAATACTTTGCGGAGCACGAATTTCGAACCGGGTGGATTTTCAGAATATATTAGAATCCCTGCAATAAATGTAGATAGAGGGACCTTTCTTATTCCAGATGGACTTACTTATGAGGAAGCAACCTTTCATGAGCCTCTAGGATGTATTATCCGGGCTAACAGGATGGCTGGGCTGAAGCCGGGGCAAAGCGTCCTTGTCCTGGGGAGCGGCATTGCCGGACTCCTAAACATTCATTTTGCCAGACAAGCCGGGGCAGGCTTGATCCTGGCAGTCGAACCTGTCTCATCTCGCCGGAAAGCGGCCTTAAAGTTCGGCGCAAATGAAGCGATATCACCTTTAGAAGACATTCCCGCATTTCTAAGAAAAATAAATGGGGGAAGACTGGCAGACATGGTTTTTATTAGTACCGGAGCAGAGGAGCCTCAATC
>CBFDDY010000056.1:0-10843 GCA_965603705.1 uncultured bacterium
TGAAAGCCTCTAATGTTATCATGAAAAAACAGTTGAAATGGATCGTCTATGGACTTGGATTCGGAATTATTCCTTTTACTTTTTTCTATACTATCCCCTATTTATTAGGACAAATTCCGCCGATGGCAGCTGAACTCACTGTTATTTTTCAAGCTTTAATTCCCCTGACATTTGCCTACTCTATATCCCGGTACAAACTTATTGATATAGAAATAATTCTAAAAAAAACCGTCCCTCTAATCTTTTCTTATGTTTTTATCGCTCTTCTGTATTTTATTGTCAGTTCCCAGACAAATATTTTCCCAGAGAACAAGCTTCAAGCACTGATTTTAGGAATTCTTGCTATAATCCTGGGGACAACCCTGTTCACCCCAGTAAAAAAACTTACTCAAATTCTGATAGACAGAGCCATTTACAAAAGAAGCTATAAATATAGAAAAACTCTGCTTACTATAAGTCAAGAACTCAGCCGGGAAAGAAACCTCCAGAAACTATCGCAATCTCTCCTGGACCTCATTACCAATGCCCTCTCTTTAACATATATCGCTTTGCTTTTACCAGAAGACGAGAAGGGGAGGTCTTTTATAATCCTGAAATCTCTCGGAAATACTACTTCAAAGAGTACCAGGATTCCTATTGAAGAAAAGCTTTATTATCATTTAAAAAAGACAGAATTCATGTCTGAGTACACCTTAAGCAACAAAAAAGACCTTCAGAAAAGTTTTCACAGGCTGTCTGCCTACGGGTTTTTTCATGTGATGCCCTTGACCGTTGAGAACAAATTAATCGGCTGCCTTGCTATGGGGAAAAAGCACGACAATACCCTTCTAAGCTCTGAAGATTGGGAACTGTTAAGAACAATATCATCACCCATGGCTCTGGCGCTTGAGAATGCTTATCTCTATGAACAAGCCTACATCCGGGCTAAAGAACTGGAAAGGCTCAAAGATTATAGCGAAAATATTATCGAAAGTCTTACAGTAGGAGTCGCAGTTCTTGACCAGAATGGGGAAATCACAGGCTGGAACCGGGTATTGGCAGAAACATTCCAAAGAAAAAAAGAAGAAGTATTAGGGAAAAAATTAATTCATATTATGGGAAAATCCAATTATTCAGCTCTATTTCCCCCGGACACTCAACAAGGGTTCCGTCTAATAAGCGGAATATCAATTAAAATCCCTTCTGAAGAGGAAAAAATATTTGACATTGCGAAAACTCCTTTACTCGACAACACAATGAATCCTTATGGGACCATTATAGTATTTGAAGATACAACAGAAAAGATTTCTCTCCAGCAACAAGTCGTCACTTCTGAGAAACTTGCCTCAGTAGGGCTGCTCTCAGCCGGAGTTGCCCATGAAATTAATACCCCTTTAACCGGTATCTCCAGCTATGTACAGCTACTTCAAAAAAAAATGGTAGAATCTCCTCATTCCGAAATATTAGAAAAAATTGAAGTCCAAACGGAAAGGGTAGCCCGAATTGTTAAGAGCCTGTTGAATTTTGCCCGCAATCCATCGGAATCAATGCTTTACCAAGTCGATCTAAAAGAGACCCTGGAAGGAATTATATCGCTTATTGATTATAAATTAAGAAATTTAAATATCCGCCTGGAACTGAGCTTGGATCCTATTGATCCTATCTGGGCTCATGGGGAAAGACTGCAGCAGGTATTTATTAATATTATTTTAAATGCAATAGATGCTATGCCGGACGGGGGAACCTTGGTAATTAAGCTTTCCAAAAAAGAGAACCAGGCCGTTATAAAAATCCAGGACAGTGGGACCGGCATAAAAGCTCAACATCTTCCCAACATTTTTGATCCTTTTTTTTCTACAAAAGGTATCGGAAAAGGAACCGGCTTAGGTTTATCGATCAGTTATGCTATTATAAAAGAGCATGAAGGCCGTATATCTGTGGATAGTAACACTAAAAAAGGCTCGACCTTTAAGATCTTCATCCCTATGCATTTAGATAAAAATGAAAAATCTGAAAAAAAGAGAATACCTCATAAAGAAAAATGAATAAACTTGGATTGATTCATATTATCGATGACGAATCTATTATTCATGAAGTGTTGGGAGAACTTTTTATTTCTGAAGGATACCAAATTGAGAGTTCTTTCAGTGGAGAAGAAGCTCTGAAAAAGCACAAACCTGGAGCATTTGACCTGACCCTGCTCGACCTTTTAATGCCTGGAATAGATGGGATAAAAACCCTTAAAGAAATTAAGAAATCAGACCCTAAAGCAATAATAATAATAATAACAGCTTATGCCTCGGTAGAATCAGCCATCTCGACCATGAAAATCGGCGCATTTGATTACATCCAGAAACCCTTCAAACACGACGAACTGCTTCTTACCATTCAAAGGGCAATAGAGCACAAAAAACTTCAGGAGGAAAATCGGCGTCTTAAAGACCAACTCAAGAAGAAATTCAGCTTTGATAACATTATAGGTAAAAGCAAAGTAATGCAAGACGTTTTTAAAGTCATCAAAGCTTCAGCTCCAACCCGTAGCACCATACTTATTCAAGGAGAAAGCGGCACAGGCAAAGAACTAGTCGCACAAGCGATTCACCAGAACAGCGACCGGCACAATTTTCCCTTCATCACCGTTAACAGCGGCTCTCTTCCACCAGACTTACTGGAAAGTCACCTTTTCGGCCATGTAAAAGGAGCCTTTACCGGAGCAGTCAGCCAAAAAAAAGGACTTTTTGAAACAGCAGATCAAGGAACTATCTTCTTTGATGAAATTTCTTCAATAAACCTGGAGACTCAGGCAAAATTACTCCGAGTCATGCAAGAGAAAGAGTTCATGCATCTGGGAGGCACAAAGACCATAAAAGTCGATACAAGGCTGATAGCAGCAACCAATACAGAGCTGGAAGAGCTGATCCGGGAAAAACAGTTTCGAGAAGACCTTTACTACCGCCTCAACGTAATTAAAGTTGTGATTCCTCCTCTTCGGGATCGAAAAGAAGATATCCCTTTACTTGTTAAACATTTTTTAGATATATACAGCAAAGAAAACAATAAAAATATTCAAGAAGCTACAGAAGAGGTTATGGAGATACTAGAGGAGTATCACTGGCCTGGAAATATCCGGGAGTTAGAAAATTTAATTGAAAGAGCTGTCGTTTTTAGCACATCCGATATTATCACCCGAGAAAACCTCCCTCCCCTTCTGCTTTCATCAGACTCTGAAGAACCAATAAATATCTCTCTCCCAAGGGGAACTCTTCACTTAAAAGAACAAACCCGCCTCTTTCAGAAACATGCCATAATCACTGCCCTCAAAAAGACAAAGGGCGTCCAAAAAAAAGCTGCCGCCCTGTTGGGAGTCAAACCTACTACATTGAATGAAAAAATAAAACGCTTTATGATCGATACAACTGACCTGCCGGATTAAACAGCTATCCTGGATTATTCACGAGTCGAGGTTGCCGTAGATACGGAAAAGCAGAAAGAACAGGAAAAACAGGAACTTCAGGAAAAGCAGCAAAATTTGAAATTTTAGTTAAAAGTCTCAAATCTTATGAAATTCTGATGTGGCTGTAGCGACATTGAAGATTTAGCCTTCTGAGAGCGCTATTTGAGGGAACCCGGCAAAGCCGGGCTGGGAGCATGTCTGACCCACGGACGGGGGGAGTTGCGCAGCAGCCGAAAAGAGCGGTCGAAGAATGGCGTTAAAAATCTGAACGAGCACAAGCCACACAAGAATTTCATCCACATCGCAATTTTTTTATGAATAGTTCAGGCTATCAGCTATTTTAAATAGAAAGTTCCTGGAATCGCTTTGTCAGGATTAATCTTTATCTTCCTCGGCTTGCTTATTACCCTAAATTCACAGTTAACAAGCCTATCATTGATGATAATTTTTTTACGTATTTTTTTCCTATCTTCTCTCCATTCCAGCCACAGAGGGAAAACAAACAGTTCTTTAGTCTGAACAAATTCAAATTTGAGGATACTGCCATCCTCTTCTGTGATAATGGAATGCGATGCTATTACTTCTGGTAGTTTATAAGAATCAAACCATTTTTCAAAAAATAATTCCAAGTCCTTTCCTGAGACATCGTGAAAAACATTCATAAATGCAACTGTTGTCGCAGCGCTGTATTTATGCCGGCTAAAAAATCTTTTTAATCCAGCAAAAAAAAGGTCATCTCCCAGTAAATCCTTTAACATGTTCAAAACCAATGCTGCTTTATTATATACAATAACCTGATAAGCCTCATAGTTGAAATGACTTATCCGGGAACCCATCGTTATTCCGCCCCAGGTAGACTTCTTTTTAACCTCGCCGGAAATCTTTTCTAAAATTCGATTATAAATTTTATCTCCATATTTTTCTTTTAAAAATAGAATCGCTCCAAACTGGGATATTCCTTCACTCAGCCAAATATCCCGATATGAATTCCAATCCAAACCGTGACCCCACCATTGATGCGCTATCTCGTGCGCTAAAAAATATTCCTTCCAACGGGATAAGTCCACGGGGCTGTCTGTCCTTCGCCTTTGTCCGGGAGTGGATACCATAGGCAATAATTCATTCAGTACAATAAACGAAGCCAGGCTAGATCCTCCGCGCGTATCCCATGGCCTTTTAATAATCCACAGCTTCTCATAAGGAAAAGTTCCAAATATCTTTACATAAAACTTCAGAATATCTCCTGCGCCTTCAAACACATCCCAATTATCAGCAGAAGAATGGCTGGCTCTGGAATATCGCAACGGAACCGTATTTGTTCCTTCTTCGATCTTTGTCAATTTGCCAACCAGAAAAGAGAGGTATTTTACCGGCTTCTTCGATTCGAACACAAAAACAGAGCTTCCCATTTTCCCGACATCTTCAACGTCTTTCAGCCCTTGCAGCTGGTATTTCTCAACTAATTTGCCATTGGAAACAGCTTGATAGTCGGGTGGGACGGTCACCTTAAAGCGAGCAGTAAAATAGTCCTCATCCGAAGTCAAAGGATACCAGTAATCAGAGCGAGTATATAGATAGGTATCATATAAGCGATTATATGCCGCCGTCATCTTTTGAATATTATCAGCCTCTTTTCCCTCCAGTTCTGCGATCGAAAAGGGCAACTTGCCCCGGTAATAAACTTCCATATAGCTTACTTGTCCCCTTGAAGGGCGTTTAAGAAAGTAAATATAAACAATTTTCCGTAAATCATCCCTGGTGTAATACAATTCCCGATTATTTTCATCATTAATACGCAAAATCTCAAACTCTGGATTCAGCATTAATTTAATCCCATCCAGCAATCCGACTTTGGTTTCTATTATGATCTTTGCTTTTCCAGCAAAAAACATTTCTTCCGGGCTATAGTTAATATCGATCTCATAATTCTTTACATCAAACTTCTGCCCAAAAGAAATAAAAATCCTTTTCTGTTTCTTATCAAGCGGGGGGGAATAAAGATTAATGATCCTGCCTTCCTTCCATTGATAGAAGTTTATTTCGTCATCGGAAAAGGGAGAATAAATATAGGAAATATCACCTAATCTTGCCCCTGCAAACTCGATCACAGCTTCATCCTCCTGTGGTAATAAGGACAAGAATTCATTGTCCAAAGAATTCTTTACTGTAAATGAGCGGGAATAATGTTTTGTAAAAAGCGAATAGGCTTTTTTTCTATCTGACTCAGTCACTGGCAGGACTTCATCTGTTTTTTTAATGATTCTGGCATTTTTTTTGAAAAAAGAATTTGAGAAACGCAAATAAACATAACGCAGTTTATCATTAAGGATCCGGTTTTCGTATATCACTTCTAGCTGATGCTGTTCCCTGGGATGAGAAGGCGAGAATGTCATTTCCCCCTTGCCGGTCACAATAAGAGCAGTCTCCAGGTCTGGAATATTATCATAGAAAAGGATAGCATCCTTAAATTTGATAGAAATATCCTTGTGTTTAAACTCAAAGCTCTTTACCTGTTCAATTTTTTCTGAAGGAATTTCAATATTAAAAAGCCGTTTACTTTCTCCAACCCGCTCAATATTAATAACCTGCCAGGAACTTTTTTCCTTGATCAGAGAAAGATGCCACAGTTCAAGAATCACGGAATAAGGGTTTTTAAAAAATATTCTTAGATATATTTCTGGCGCACCCTTTTTTTGGCCGCTTCTGGGAACAGGATAGACCGATACTGTATCCATCTTTAAATCCGCAAACATACTAGATATCCTTACTTTTTCCAGTGTCCGGGCCTCGGGTGAGAATAATTCAATGTATGAATGAATATCTTTTGCTTCCAATACCTGCTTTATTCTTGAGATAAATGAGTTCAAATCCTCTATCTGTTCATCCTGAGCCAGAGATAAAACAGTAATCCCAGCCAGAAATAAAATTATGTATACAGAAAAGAGCCTCTTCCGTTTCATCATATCTTTATCACTTAACCTAGCCTGACCTATTCATAAAAAAATGGCGACATCTTTATTATTTCTTTCTTTTCAATGACATGCAAGATTTTATTAAAAATGATTATTGAAACTTTTTTCTTGTTTTTATTTTTAATTTTAATCGCCATTTTTTTACTCTCCGAGCGAGCCGATCTCACCGCATCTGCTTCGTTACAGGGTATTCGCGGTGAAGGACCACAGCTTCATACCCTGTGCCTTGCATCTGCAGCAACCTCGACTCGTGAATTTTCCAGGCTAGATGATTCACACTTTTATGCGCCTCTCTTCTTTAACTACATTTAATACAATATGAGTTACAGACCTGTCAACATATTTACTCGCCAAAAGATTCTTAATAAAATCATTCAGGTCAGCCCGGTCCCTAAAATATCCGATAACAATAGAATCCCATTCTCCGGTAATATCATATACAGCAGCCACCCGTGAGTCCTTCGCAATATTTCTCTGCGTTTCCAATAATTTTCCCTGAGAAATTCTCAATGCAATGATCGCTATCATCTTTATGCCAAAGTAATCCATATCCACAACCGGAATATACCCTTTTATGACTCCTGATCCTTCAAATTTCTTCACTCTATGAATAATTGAAGTAACAGAAGCCCCTGTTTCCCTGGCGATTTCACGGAAGCTCCTACGGGCATTCTTATTCAGAATCCGGATTATCTTTCTGTCCATATCATCCGCCATGTTTCCTTCGGCCCTTGTCTTCTTATTGTCCATTTTTATACCTATTTGTTACTTTTATAATTTATTTCCTTGACAATTATACTATTTTATTTAAAATATATCAATAATTGAATTGCCAGTGTGAATAATCCAGGTAACTGGAAAATAAAATCCGGCTGCCAATTGGAGGGATCATGCGAGAAATAAACAAGAACTGTAAAAAGAAATTTGGGTTCAAAGACGAAGAAGAAGTACTGAAAACAGTGCTTAACCCGGATAGCAACATCGAGTTTATCAGGATCATTTTCCCTGATATCCTCGGAAGGCGCATGGACTTTTCCATTCCGGTGAACGAACTGGAAAAAACTTTTAAAGAAGGAAAAGGCTTTGATGGCTCATCAGTCGAAGGCTTTATGCGTATCGAGGAGAGCGACCTTGTAATAAAGCCTGATGCCAAGACTTTCCGGATAATTCCCTGGGAATACCAGGGTTTTAACGAAAAAACCAGATGGCAAGAGGCTATAATGTCAGGAGATATTTTTACTCCTGAAGGGAATCCCTATGACGGGGATTCACGTTATGTTTTAAAAAACGCCCTTACTATGGCAAAGAAGGAGTTCGGAATCGATGACTTTAAGATCGGGCCGGAGCTCGAGTTTTTCCTTTTCCCTAAAAAAAACACAGCCGAACCTCTTGATGACGGGGGCTATTTTTTTGGCGGCCTGCATGGAGAAATCCGAACAGAAATTCAACTTCTTCTAAAAAAAATGGGCATAGATTCTGAATATGACCACCATGAAGTCGCCAATGGCCAGCATGAAATCGACCTGAAATATCTAAGCGCCCTGGAAATGGCGGATGTAAGCATGCTGTTTAAGTATGTAGTTAAAAAGGTCGCCCGTATGCATGGTCTGTACGCCACTTTTATGCCCAAACCTTTAAACGGCCAGAATGGAAGCGGAATGCATGTACATCAATCGATCTGGAGAAAAGGAAAAAACCTGTTTTTCAGCTCAAACAGCCCTTACCACCTGTCCCAAAAAGCCCGCCACTACACTGCCGGGCTTATGAAGCATTCCCAGGAAATCTCCGCTGTATTCTGTCAATGGATTAATTCATACAAACGTTTGATCAGAGGATATGAAGCTCCGGTTTACATCGCCTGGGGCCAAAGAAACCGCTCCGCTTATATCAGGGTGCCTGAATACCAGCCGGGAAAAGAACATTCCACCCGAATTGAACTAAGATCACCTGATCCGGCCTGCAACCTCTACCTGGCATTCGCAACCATGGTGATGGCAGGACTGAAAGGAATGCGGGAGAAATACGTTCTTGCCGACCCGGTCGAAGAAAACATTTATGCAATGTCAAAGGCAAAACAAAAGAGATGTCACATCAAAACCCTGCCGCCCAACCTCATAAAATCTCTAGACTATATGGAAAAAAGCATCCTGGTCAAAGAAACCCTGGGAGAACATGTCTTTCACAAGTTCATCGACAATAAACGCTGGGAAATCGAGGAATATAATAAAAATGTTTCCAAGGATTACGATAATAAAGTTTCAGACTATGAGATCGAGAAATATATGTCGGTACTTTAAAATTGGGGGAACCCCACTTCTGCTTTACCCTGGGGCTGAGTTATGGTATAAATTACATTTAACCTGCTGCTTAAAATGAATATAATTGAGATTGCCATCCAGCTTTTCGTCATCCTCTTCGCTATTACTGTACACGAAGCATCCCACGGCTGGGCTGCCTATAAATTAGGCGATCCGACCGCTCATATAATGGGAAGGGTTACGCTTAATCCGCTAGCACACATTGATCCTCTAGGCACAATACTCCTACCTGTTATCCTGGTAATTATGGGAGCTCCCCCTTTTGGCTGGGCAAAACCCGTTCCAGTCAATCCCCTAAACCTGAAAAATCCCCGCCGGGACAACCTCCTGGTTTCTGCTGCCGGCCCGCTTTCAAATCTGGTCGTGGCTATCTCTGCTATGTTGACTTTGCTGATTTTGAAATCATTAAGCCCAAATGTAAACTACTTCTTAAATACTTTTCTAAGCGGAAGAGGAGGGCTTCCTAAAGGATTCTATCCGTTAGAAGGCTTGGCAATGCTTCTTTTTTACGCCATATTTCTCAATGTTCTGCTGGCAGTTTTTAACCTGATCCCCATCCCTCCCCTGGACGGAAGTGGGATCTTAATGGGGATTCTGCCGGAACAAGCTGCCCGAAAATACGACAGCATCCGCCCTTACGGTTTTTTTATCATCCTAGGATTGCTTTATCTGGGCATCCTTAATCTTATCTTCAGGCCGATTTATATTATCATCATATTAATATTAAGAATATTTTAAAATGACAGAAAAAAAACAACAAATCGTTCTAAGCGGAATGAGGCCGACCGGTGCCTGCCATTTAGGCCACCTAGCCGGAGCCTTCCGTAACTGGCTGAAACTGCAGGAAAAATATCATTGTTATTACTCCATTGTGACCTGGCACGCATTAAGCTCTGAATACCATAATTCAAAGGTCATCCAGGATTATACTTTTGAAGTTGCGGCTGACTGGTTAAGTGTCGGGCTTGACCCGGAAAAGAGTGTGCTTTTTGTCCAATCAGATGTAAAGGAACATGCCGAGCTTCATTTGCTTCTTTCCATGATCGTTCCTTTACCCTGGCTACAAAGAGTACCGACCTTTAAGGAAATGAAAAAAGAACTTGCCGAAAAAGAGCTGAATACTTACGGATTCCTGGGATATCCGGTCCTGCAGACCGCTGACATCCTCATCTATAAAGCTGGTATAGTCCCAGTCGGGGAAGACCAGGCTTATCATCTGGAGCTTGCCCGGGAAATAACCCGCCGGTTCAACCGCTTTTTCGGTAATGTCTTCCCTGAACCCCAAATGCTCCTTACGGAAGTACCAAAGCTTGCCGGAACCGATGGGCGTAAAATGAGTAAATCCTTTGGCAATGCCATCCTTATGAAGGATCCACCTGAGATCATCCGGAAAAAAATATCCACCATGACTACAGATACCCGCCGGAAAAAAAGAAGCGATCCGGGGGAGCCGAACGACTGCCCGGTATTCACCCTGCACAAAGCCTTTGTATCCAAAGAAAAGAGAGCCGAACTGGCTCAAGGCTGCCGCACAGCCGGAATCGGATGTTTGGAATGCAAAAATGTTGTTATTGAAAAATTAATCGAAGACCTTTCCAGTTTCCGGGAAAAAAGAATACACTACGAAAATCATCCGGAGCTTGTCTGGGACACCTTGGAAAATGGGAATAATAAAGCCCGGAAAAAAGCTCAGAAAACAATGGAAGAAGTAAGAACAGCCATAGGGCTCTGACCGCCAGCAAGATATATGGAAGCGCTAAACAGCTACCAGGTCAAATTAGAAAGCTTTGAGGGCCCTTTAGACCTACTGCTGTTTCTTATCAGAAAGAAAAAACTCGACATCCACGATATCCCCATTGCTGTTATTACCAAAGAATATCTCAAATACCTTGAAAAAAAAGAACATATAAATCTGGAACATGAAGCAGAATTTCTTCTTATTGCCGCTCTTCTGATCTATATCAAATCCCAACTGCTTCTGCCCCGGGAGACTGTTCCAGAAGAGGAAAAAGACCCCCGCCAAGATCTAGTAAACCGTCTGCTAGATTATCAAAACATCAAGACCGCATGTTCCATTCTCAGAAAAAAAGAGAAAGATCAAATGCAAAAATGGCAGCGGA
>CBFDDY010000057.1:0-10838 GCA_965603705.1 uncultured bacterium
TCAAGGTCTTTTTCATAAAGTTCTGCATTCTCAATTTTAACTGCAGCTAAATTGGCTAGAAGAGTTAATAACCTCAAATCAGATTTAGTAAAAGGTGATTGAAGGGATATTCGATCGCAATAAATTATACCCATGATCTTTTGGTTGTTCCATAAAGGAACACACATTGCTGAATGAATGTTTAAATTCAGAATACTCTGCTGGGATTTAAACCGTGTATCACTTTGAGTGTCGGAGATTAAAATTGCTGAATTTTTTTCAATTGCAGTGTTGACAATACTTTGACTAACCTGGATTTTTTTATTGATAAGTTCTTTGTTATTTATCCTGACGACTTTAGCAATAAGTTGAGGAGGATGCCCCTCATGCTGTAGGAGAATTCCTCTGTCCATCTTCAAATTTTCTCCGATGATATCCATAATATATTCGAGAAGTTCAGCCAGAGGTTTATGAAGGATCAAAGCTTTACTTACTTCATTGATAACGGAGAAATCCTGGTGTTGAGATTTTAGCATTTCCATATCAATGGATTTTCCGTCAGTTTGAATTATCGTGCTTGTGCTTGTTTTTTTTAGAATATCTTTGAGGTTTAATATGGTATTGATATTAGCTGAAGAGGAGGGGGCATCGGTTACTTCTACCTTAGAATCGATTTTCAAGTCGAATACGATCCTGGTTGATCCAAGTAAAATTTCATCACCTTTTTTGAGGTTGATTTTTTTGGAGATTCTTTTTCCATTGAGGAAAACTCCATTCTTACTGTTGTTGTCATGGATAAAAAAGTCAGTGTCATCAGGTGATATAAAAGCATGCTTTTTGGAGCAAAATTGGTCATCTAAAGGAATATCATTATCTGCAGAGCGGCCCAGAGAAGCAATTTTATCCAGGAGTGAAAAATGATAAACATCTCCTTTTTTCGGATAAATATATATTTTTGGCATCTTAATCTCTTTTATGATTATAAACTGGAAAAGGCAATATATTCAAGGTAATGATTTATCATTTAGGGAGATTTTTTAACAATTGATGAAACTTCTTAATTTTATATGGTTGAGAATGCTCTTCAATAAGCGGCAAGACAAAATCTCTTATATCTTTTTTTAGAATATTATCAAGCAGTTCAATGGCATAAGCAATTGAGTGTTTGGTGCCGGTTTTAATGTTTTGGTAGGCTTTAATAATATCTACTTGGGGGTAATAAAGCCCTAGCAGTTTAAATATACTTATCAAAGATATGGAAAGCTCTTTACGCATTTTTTCCCTTAGTTCTCTATTTTTTTTTGCAGGGCTTAACTCTTGGAGCTCTATGAATATGCGGCAATATTTTTTTATCAACAAAAAAGTTTTCCTTTTAACAACTCTAGTACGGAAATGAATATTTGGATTTTCACTACGGATTTTATCTAAGGAATTAATGACTTCGAGGTCAAGGTCACTTCTTCTTTTTTCAAGTTCATTTAGCAAAATATCAACGGTTTCTTTGGAGTGAATATTAGCAAATACTTCAACCACTGCTTTTCGCTGTTTTAAATCTTTTTTGGGATCTTCCATGAATTTGCCCATTGTACTGATGGCAGTTGGGCCGAATTTTATCAGGGCAGATATGGCATCTCCTCGGGTCAATGGATTCCCCAGCAGGTGTATTAAAGAAGGAATGAATTTTATCTGCTTGAGTTTGGCAGCACTCTCAATCGCATACCTTGAAACTTCAGGGGAATCATCGTAGATGAGAGTTTCGAGTTTGTCTGCCATGGGAGAATCCGGATTCATAAGTCCAATAGCTTTAGCCAGTTCCATTTTTTCAATCTCTGCTTCCTTGCTTTTATCCATAACTTTATCAGCATGGATTTTCATTACTTTTTGGTAGGCATCCAGAGACATGATCTCATTAATATCTGTTTTTAGAATATCTTTATCAAAATCTTCTTCGGATTCTAAAATTACTAAAGCGCCTTCTGCTCCAAACATTTCTCCTATGGAAATAGCTTTTAATGTATCTGATTTTTGTGAGATGATCTGTTTTACTTCAGGGGAAAGTTTTTCATGTTGCAGCAGGTCAAAAACATGTAAAGCGTAAAGAACAGAGCTTTGATTTTTGCTTTCCAGGGTATCAAAAATCAGTTTTGTATAATCAACATCAAGTTTTTCTGATACAGCTTTGTCTCCACTAACCCATTTTATTTTGATGTTCTCTTTTACAATGGAGACGTATTCCAAGCTTACTTTTAGATTAAGGATGGCCCAGGTGCCGAGAAAAACAATAGAAAGAATACTAATGTAAGAAATGCCCAGGTGGAAATAAGTTAGGATAAAAAGAAAGATAGCGCATATACCTTTAGCAAAACGGTTTAGGAACATGTCAATAAATACTTTGGCTTTAAATTTAAGCTCAGGTGAAACTGGGATATAGAGAATTTCTCTTATTGATTGATTAAGGGATAAGGAAAGGCTTTTTTCGCTTCCTTTGAGGAATATCGCCATTCCAAGTAAGGGAGCAGCGGCAATACCTATTGAGCCTATGAATAGGATCAAAGGAGATAGGAATAAAGTTATTTTGATCCCGAAGCGTTTGATAAGTTTACTTGTCATCAAGAGCTGAAGAAAAAAAGCAAAAAGCATTAGCAGTGAGTAAAAAAGTCCGTAAAAGGCTGTCATATTATCTTTGGATTTAATAGTATCATTAACCAGTGAGTTAAATTGAAAATCGATAGAAGTCGAGACGATCATGGAGACTGTGACTAATAAAGCAATAAGGACCAGGTAATGATTTTTTCTAACAGCCTGGAAACTGTCAATAAATCCAACCTTATGGGTGTTTGGAAACTCTTTTTTTGTTTTCTCAGGTTTATCATAGTGGGGGAGTTTTTCGGCATAAGAAAAAATAGCTTTAATTACAAAGATGCAAGCAATAAACATTCCAAAGGCAAAAAGCAGAAGGTGGGTTGAAATGACTTCAGCTAGCAATTTTACCAACAACCCTCCGAAAACACCTCCTAATAGTCCACCACTGCCAAAAAACCCGATCAACCGTCTGGCTTCCCGGGGATTAAATATTTCATTTACAGTAATCCAAAAATGAGTCATGAGAACGACTACAAGAATGTTTGCCCAGGGCCAATATACAAGACGTAGCCATTCCCCAGTGCTGGGGAAAAACAGCCAGAATAACATACCCGTTAATATGAAAAAGACTAGACTTGATATTATTAAAAGCTGTTTTGATACCCTGACCTGAAATTTTGAATGCAGAACAACCACAAACCCGGTGAGTATAGCGGTTAATAAATATGCCGGTGGGAGCGCTTTTTCCCCATATGCATTCAGCAATTCTGAAGTACGCAAAGCCTTTATGATCGTATATGGCGCTGTGATCAAAAAAAAGTAGGAAAAGAGCAGTAAGGTAATAGTTTCTTCGCCTTTTTTGATTTTTACTATTCGGGCTAGAAGATTGTAAAGCTTGTTTTTAAGCATCCTGGGTATTTAGGGAATTATTCTTTGGAGAAACTTTCTAAGGCCGAAATTTCGTCTTTAAATATTTCAAATACTTTAGTGAGCATGGTTATTTCAAAGACAACATGCAATTTATTTGAAATTTGGGATAGCTTTAATTTTCCGCCAATATCTTGGGTGGAAATAAAGCTAGCGAGGATTTCACCTACGCCAAAACTGTCAATAAATTCTACTTTTTTAAGGTTCAAGAGAATGCGGTTATTATCAGAATCAAGCTGTTCTTTTACTATCTGATGGAGAGAAACATTCCCTATATCAGAACGCCTGATTTCTCCTTTGATGTCGAAAATCATGACATTGTCTTTTTTTCTTAGATCGATTTCCATTTTATCCCTATCTCTTTTATAGATTTATCAGAAGAAAAAACTAAAGTCAATGCTTTTTGATGGCTTGACTTGCTAATTAGCAGTATTTTTTTTAAAATATAAAAAGGGAAATAAGGATGAAACTAATGGATATAATTGGGAGAAAGAGAAAGAGTGTTTTTAATTATACCCTTCTGGCATTATTTTTTCTCTTTCTTTTTACTAAGTTGTGTTCTGCCGGTATTAAGTGTGTATGGTGCGGAATAGAGAAAATAGTTGCAGTGGGAGATATTCACGGTGATTATAAAAATTTTGTCATTATTTTAAAAGGGACAGGAATTATAGATGAGAATCTAAATTGGGCCGGCGGGAAAATACATTTAGTCCAAACAGGCGATGTAATGGATAGGGGACCTGATGCCAGAAAAGTTTTTGATCTTTTGATGAGATTGGAAAAAGAAGCGGAAAAGGCCGGCGGTATGGTGCATGCTTTGATCGGGAACCATGAGTTTATGAATATTGTAGGAATTTCCTTTGATTATCCAGGTTATGTTACTCCGGAGCAATTTGTTTCTTTTCTGCCGGATAAATATAGAGAGAAAAAAGAGCAGGAATTTAACGAAAAAGCAATTGAGAAAAATCAAAGCTCAAATGAAAATAATGGTTTAAATAAATACTGGACTCAGCTGATCAGAAACGACCGGGTGGCCAGACAACAATATAAAGATGTTTTTAATAATAAATACGGAAAATGGATCCGTAAGCACAATACAGTAATAAAAATCAATGACACTATTTTTGTCCATGGTGGCATCAGCAAAACATATTCTACCTGGAAACTTAATGATATTAATATGCGTGTGCGCATGGAGCTAAAAGGATTAAAACCCATTAAGCTTGTTTATGAAAGCAAAGGCCCCCTGTGGTTCCGCGATCTAGCGAGAAAAGATGAGAATGTTTTTATGCAAGATGTTGATAGTATCTTCACTAATCTAAAAAGTAAATTTATGGTTATAGCTCATACACCACTGGTCGGGAGTATGGTAGTTTCAAAGGAGAATATGAGCCGGTTTCAAGGGAGGGTTTGGATCATAGATACGGGCATATCAGATTGTTTTGGAGGGCACCTAAGTGCTCTTATAATAGAGAATAATAATTTTATTGTGTGGGGGGAAGAGGATGAAAATTAGATTTGTATATATTATTATTTTTTTTATAAGTGTAGGTTTTTTGCTTGGAGAGAGAAAAATCCCTGTGCCTGACCAGGGGAATTTGTTTCAAAAGGAAGTGGAAGATTATCTAAAAAAAGCCGAGATCGTCAGGGTGGAAAAAGATGCAATGGCAGGGAGAACAGCACTCTGGAAAGTAACTCTTGATAATGGGGAGGTATCATGGAAGGGATACTTCAAGTATATAGACCGTTCCCGACCAAAAATCCCGCCTGACAGTTTCAAATATGAACTTGCTGCTTATGAACTATCCAAGCTTTTAGGTCTTGAAATAATTCCCCCGATTGTGGAAAGAGAGATAGAGGGAATAAAAGGCTCTCTCCAGATCGGGATCAAAGATTTTATCACGGAAAGTTACCGAAAAAGAAGCGGAGATATTCCACCTGATGTGAAAGAATTTAAGAGAACTATAGAAACAATAAGAATATTTGAGAACCTGGTTTATGATGAGTGTAATGACGAGGATGATATTTTTATCCAGAAAGAGAACTGGAAGGTATGGCGAGTTGACTTTACGGAAGCTTTTTTCCCTTCTCCGGAATTGATCTTAAAATGTGAGTTCACCTGTTTATCCAGGAAACTGTACAAAAATCTTCAAAATATATCAGATGAGCTGATAAAAACCCGGCTTTTTCCTTATTTGAATAAAAAGGAGATTAAAACACTTCTTGAGCGCAAAAATATTATCTTAAAGAAGATTAAAAAGTTGATCAAGGAGCAGGGAAAGGAGGTTGTTCTGTGGTAATAAAAGTGCCTAAATATTGGGCAGAATAAGGTAAGCATAATTAAATCAATTTATTAAAAAAGAAACTAATGATTTATTAACAAGGTTATTCACAGAAATAGTGGAAAAATGTTCAATTTAGATAGAGATTGACATTGTTTTTTGTATTATGGATGATGTAGGGAGGGAGAAGGGATAATATGAATAATGGCTCTATTCTGAGGGGAAGCACAGGAGAGGAAAAATCTGGAGGTGTAGACAATATTGGTCTTTATCTTTTTTAAGAACCCGAGAGTAGAGGGTAAAGTTTAATTTGGAAAAAAGATAAATGAGGCAAAAAAGTATTTTAATATTGCTTTTAGCCTTTATTTTTTCACAGGGTTATTTTATATGGGGCCAGTTCACCCACGAAGAGCTAATTCTGCGGTCAGAGTTGGAGAAATTTCTTAAAACAGCTGAGATAGTTAGATACAAGGAGATCGGAGAAGGAGTTACAAAACCATTTAAAATATATTTAAAAAATAAAGAATTAGAATATGCTGGCTGCTGGAAAAATCCTAAAGGACTGAAACAGGGATATCTGGAAGGCTGGCAATATGAGATTGCCGCTTATGAGATGGATAAACTTTTAGGACTCAATATGATTCCACCCACGGTAGAAAGAGAATTTCAGGAAAAAAAAGGCTCACTGCAGTTTTGGGTAACAAGTGAGATGAGTGACCTGGAGAGGATGGATAAGGGAATTGGAATTCCTAAGAGTCACCTTACCAGTTGGAGTAAACAAAAATATTTAACCCGGGCATTTGATTGCCTAATAGGAAATGAGGACCGAACCCAACAGAACATTCGTTATACCATAGAATGGCGTACAATACTTATTGATCATTCCCGCAGTTTCCGATCTTCCCGTAAATTTGTCCGGAACCTTGTATATGGGAAAAATGGGATCAAAGGAAAGAAACTTTTTCGGCAGCTTCCTAGAAAATTTGTTGATAAAATAGATTCCTTGGATTTCGAAAGTATCAGCTTAGCAGTCGGGTCATATCTTACAGACAAGGAGATAAAAGCAGTATTAAAAAGAAAAGAACTGCTTTTAAAGGAAATAAATGAAATGATAAAGGAAAAAGGAGAGGCTAAAGTTTTGTATTAAAAAGGAGATATGGGGATGAAAAATAAGATTTTCATTAATTTGATAGTTGTAAGTATGATTTTTTCTCTACCGCTTTATGCCCAGTTTAATCCGGAGGAAATAAAGGAAAAAGTAAAATGGGAAAAGTTCTTAGAAACAGCTGAAGTGGTGGCCCAGGAACAGCAAAGTGGTCGTTTGGCGGTTACCAATCCTTGGACACTTACTCTTGAAAAAGATGGAATAACCAGAAAAGCGCTGTGGAAAAATCCGGAAGGAAGGATGAAAGGTTTTTTTGAAGGATGGCAGTGGGAGATTGCTGCTTACCGTCTGGATAATTACCTGGGCTTAAACATGGTGCCTCCTACAGTAGAACGCCGTTTCCATGGTAACCGGGGTTCATGCCAGGTTTGGTCCGATTTTAAGATGAATCTTAGGACTAAAACCAATGAAGAAATCAAGACACCTTCCTATAAGGTTTTTTATTGGAACCGTGCTACTTATTTACAGAGAGCATTTGATAACCTCATAGCTAATGAAGACCGGCATATGGGGAATATCCTAATTACGGAAGACTGGAGAATGATCCTCATAGACCATTCGCGTTCTTTCCGTTCTTCAAAAAAACATACTAAGAAACTTGTTTATGGACTTAAAGGTATCGATGGAATAAAACCTATGAAGCAGCTTCCTCGGGAATTAGTCGATAAAATGAGGTCTATGGATTTTGAACTTGTTAAGGAAATAGTGGGTGAGTATCTAAAAGATAAAGAGATTCAGGCTGTGCTTTTGCGCCGTGACCTTATCTTGAAAGAAATTGAGATATTGATAAAAGAAAAGGGAGAAGATAAGGTCCTTTATTAATCGGGCGAGCAGATTTCACCGTATCTACGGCAACCACGACTAATGAATAGTTCAGGGTGATCAGGCCTTTTTTATTATTTCATGCTTTTCTAAAAAGCCAATGACTGTTTTAACACTTTCATCAAGATTCATCTTTCCAGTATCAATAACGAGCTCGGGATTCAGAGGCTCCTCATAAGGAGCGGATATTCCGGTAAACTCTTTTATCTCTCCGGCCCGGGCTTTTTTGTAGAGGCCTTTAGGGTCTCTCTCTTCAGCTATATCAAGCGGGACTTTAACGAATATTTCAACAAATTCGCCATCTTTTACTAGTCCTCGAGCCTGGTCCCGGTCTTTCCGGTAAGGGGAGATAAACGCTGTCATTGTAATTAATCCGGCATCTGAAAAAAGCTTGGAGACTTCGCCGATGCGTCTTATGTTTTCTTCCCTGTCTTCAGGAGAAAAGCCTAAGTTTTTATTAAGGCCATGACGGATATTGTCTCCATCCAAAACCATACATAAATGTCCATTTTCGAAAAGCTTCTCTTCTACGGCTAGAGCAAGGGTAGATTTGCCTGAACCGGATAACCCTGTAAACCAGAGGACAACGCCATTTTGCTGAAGAAATCTTTCCCGATCCTGTTTTGTTATTGCACCTTTATGCCAATAGATGTTAGTGGCTTTTTGTAGTGTCATATTTTATTTTCTCCCATATTTAGTGTAAATGATCCAGGTTGAATATTTTGGAAAATCACTTTTTCTGATTTTGATAATAATCAACCAAGATCTCAGCAACTTCTGGTCGGCTGAATTCTTTAGGGGGCATCTTGCCATTTGCTAGAAGTTCTCTTACTTTTGTGCCGCTGATTAGAACCCTGTCTTCTTTGCTGTGTGGACATGTCTTCATCGAAGCCATGCCATCGCATTTATGGCACCAGAAAGTCCAGTCAATATTTAATGGCTTAATATAAAGAGCTTCAGGTTCTATTTCAGTAAAGATTTTCTGGGCATCAAACGGTCCGTAATAATCACCAACTCCGGCATGGTCACGGCCGATGATAAGATGGCTGCAACCGTAATTCTGGCGAAAAACTGCATGCAGAAGAGCTTCCCTTGGACCACCATAGCGCATTTCCAGGGGATAGACCTTAAGTACGACTCTGTCTTTGGGGTAATATTTCTGAAGCAAAATCTCATAGCATTTCATGCGGATATCAGCAGGAATATCACCTGCTTTGAGCTTTCCCACCAAAGGATGAATGAAAATCCCGTCTGAGACTTCTAAAGCAATTTTTGTGCAATATTCGTGGCTTCTGTGTATCGGATTTCTGGTTTGAAAAGCGGCAACTGTGGACCAGCCTCGCTTTTTGAATATTTCGCGTGTTTCTTCAGGCCGGGCGTATTGTTTGCCATAGATTTTTGGGTAAGGTCCTTCACTTAGTGCTTTTAGAGGGCCACCCAGTAGAATTTCTTTCTGGTTGTAAAGTTTTTCCACTCCTGGATGAGCTTCGTCTTCTGTGCAAAAAACTTTCCGGGCTTCATTTTTTTTGTCATAAGTAAATTTTTCCCGGATGGTCATAACTCCCATAGTCTCATCAGATTCGTCATCAACAAGAGCAGCCTCAGATTCAAGCGGGAGAGATTCTGCCTGTTTTTTTGTAACAGAAAGAGTAATTGGAATAGGCCAAAAAACACCATTTGAAAGATGCATGTTTTCAACTACATTTTCATAATCATTTTTTTCCATAAAGCCTTTCAGTGGACTGAATGCACCGTTAGCCATCATTATTAAGTCAGATGTTTCCCGAGAAGAAAGGCGAATTTTTGGCAGCATAGTTGACTTTTCCAAATTTTGTTGGCGCTCTTCTCCTGCCAGAAGAAGAGGCATTAATTTACCTCCGTGCGCTGGAACAAGTTGAGATGTCATTTATTACTCCTTTATAATTATTTCAATCATGCTAATAGTTATTAAAAGAGCATAGATATATTATTTACTATTAGCTATGAACTTTGATCTATTAACTATCCTAAAAGTAGCCAAGTGATTTGAGGCGTTTGCGGATAGCACTAATTTCTTCTTTGGATAAACTGTTGGTTTCACTTTTATCAGAAATACTTGAACTATTACTAGTGGACAATAAATCACGGAGAACATATATAATAAAATCAGTGACTGAATTAAACCCACTGCCTGATACAATGGTTGCAAGTTTGTTATATAAAATCCTGGGAATTTTAATTGTAACTTTGCTTTCTGTACTTTTGTCTGCACTCATATGAGACTCCTATCAGAGTGTGAATTATTGAATAATAAAATGGATATGTCAAGTGTTGGAAATTTTTTTATATATAGTTAGAATGTTTTGGTCGTGTTCACGTTTATATGAAAATCCGTCCATAAGTTTCTGGTAAAGATAAACTCCTAGACCGCCTTTTTTCCTGGAATTCATAATTTCTTCAATATCAGGTTTTTTAACTTTAGTGGGATTAAAAGGAATCCCATTATCTTTTATTTCAAAATAAAATTTACTATTTTCCTTCCAAGTTTTTAAGTAGATAACACCCTTTTTTTCAGGATAGGCATAACGAATGATATTAATACAGATCTCTAAAATCGAAAGTTCAATTATGTAAAATTATTTTTCTAAAATCTCTGTTAGTCTTATATTTTTTCTAATGAAAAATCTAATCTTATTAAGTTCAGATAAATCGCTCTTAACTATTAGTTTTTTCATTTTTCAAAATTTCAATTTATTTTTATCATGCATGTAAAAATAATTCAACTCTTACTTAAACCCTGAACTATTCACGAGCAGATATTACCGCATATACTTCGTTGCAGCGGATTCGCGGTGAATTATCACAGATTCTGATTAAGAAAACCATGAGCAAGGATGATCGGGCATGGTTCTTCTCCTTTAGGAGAAAAGAGCGAAGACTGTATCCGGATTTTCCTCGCTGGGGGGAAATACCTGTCTTTCGTAAGGCCTTACATGTGTCCATGCCTAAAAAATATTAAATAACTGAAATAATTGGAGGGAAATTACTGTTATCGGTTCTCCTTGAAAAGAGTCCTTATTTGTGTTATTTTTCTTAATTAA
>CBFDDY010000058.1:0-10829 GCA_965603705.1 uncultured bacterium
TGTTGGGGTGTAGCCAAGCGGTAAGGCAGCGGCCTTTGGCGCCGCTATTCGGGGGTTCGAATCCTCCCACCCCAGCCAAAAAAGACTTTAAATTTATAGTGAGATAGAAATGAAAATTTTCACAGGGTCATCAAACAAGGCATTAGCCGCAAATATTGCTGACTACCTTGACATTGGTCTTGGTAAGGCTTTGTTAGAGCAGTTCAGCGATGGAGAAATTCATTATTATATTGATGAAAACATTCGAGGAGAAGATGTTTTTGTCATTCAAAGCGGAGCCTATGACGCCAATTTTCATCTCTTTGAATTATTTATAATGATCGATGCCATGAAGCGCGCTTCTGCAGAAAGAATTACTGCCGTTATCCCTTATTATGCTTATGCCCGTCAGGACTGGAAAGACAGGCCCCGGGTTCCACTTACAGCCCGGCTGGTGGCTGATCTATTGGAAGCAGCTGGAGCCGATAGGGTGTTAACAATGGACCTGCATTCCCCTCAGATCCAGGGCTTTTTCTCTATTCCAGTTGATAACCTCATGGCTCAAGGAGTGCTGGCAAAGCATGTAAAGGGCCTTGGACTGAATGACTTAATGATAATATCACCGGATGCAGGGGGAGTTGGCAGGGCTAAGTGGTTTGCAAAGTTAGTCAATGCTGAGCTTGGCATTATTGATAAACGGCGGCCCCAGCCAAACGTTGCTAAAGTTTTTCATGTGATAGGAGATGTAAAAAATCATGATGTAGTCATTCTTGATGACATGGTCGATACTGCCGGGACATTAGCCCTCAGTGCAGATGCTTTACAAACAGAAGGGGCTAACAGAGTATTTGCGGCCTGCACTCATCCGATTTTATCTGGGGATTCGATCAGTCGAATTAATGACTCAAGCCTCGAAAAATTAATCGTAACTAATACAATACCCCTAAAGGAAAATGCTAAAGAATGTGACAATATAGTTGTCCTATCCGTGGCTGAACTTTTTGGCGAAGCAATACGCAGAATTCACAAAGGACAGTCTGTAAGCTCTTTGTTTACTTAAGGAGGAAGAAGAGATGAAGTTTGCAATCAAAGCAGAAAAGCGGGAAAGCTTAGGAAAAAACGCCGCTCGCAAGGTCAGGCGGGAAGAGAAACTTCCGGCCATCCTTTATGGCCCGGATGTAGCAGAGGCCACTTCCCTTATTTTGGACAAAAAGGATATCTTCAATATTTTAAAATCTGAATCCGGCAAGAATACAATTTTTAATATCACTTTTAATTCAACAGAGCTGAATGTCATGATAAAAGAAGCACAATATGATGTTGTTACAGACGCAATCCTGCATATTGATCTTATTCAGATCGTTATGGGCAAGCTTATGGAGGTTGAGGTTTCTGTCGCCCTTATTGGAGATGCTGTAGGTGTTAAAACTGAAGGTGGATATGTAGATTTTGTTACCCGGAAATTGAAAATCGAGTGCCTCCCCAAAGATATTCCGGAAGAAATTAAAGTCGATATAAGTGAGCTTCATCTAAACCAATCCATCAAAATAAACGAACTCCCAGAGCTTGAGGGGATTAAATTTGAAGAAGATCCGGAAACAGTCATCGCCCAGATACAGGTCCCGACAGAGGAAGCAGTCGAAGAAGAAATTGAGGAAGAAGAGCTTCTGGGAGAAGAAGAAGAACCTGAATTGATTTCAAAGGAGAAAGCTGAGGGAGAAGAGGAAGGAAAAGGAAAAGAGGAAGGAAAGAAAGAAGAGAAAGAGAAGGAGTAATATTTGTGGGCTGTGGTCGGACTTGGAAATCCCGGAAAACAATATGGGCAAACCAAACACAACGCCGGGTTTGCTTTTATGAAAAAATTAGCAAAAAAATGGGGAACCAGGTTAAAAAAAAGAAAGAGTTTATCTAAAATGATAATCATAATCAAAGATAAAGAAAAAGTGCTCCTGGCTATGCCACAGACATATATGAACAGAAGCGGACTGGCAGTAAAACAAATAGTCCAAAATTATGCTATAGCACTGGAAAAGCTTCTAGTCGTCTATGATGATTTTGACCTCCCTGTAGGGGAGATCAGGATCAGAAAAGAAGGAAGCGCCGGTTCCCATAAAGGCATGAGCTCGATTATTAATGAACTCGGAACAAGCCTTATCTCCCGGATTAGGATTGGGATAGGCCCCTTAGACCTGGAAGACGACGCAGCAGATTTTGTGCTTTCTCCTTTCAGGAAAGACGACAATCGAAAATTTAATAAAAGCCTTGAGAAAGCCTGCCAGGCCGCAGAATTATTTTTATCAGGCAGGGCTGAAAAAGCAATGAATCTTTATAATTAACCTAGGCTCCTTGCTCCTTTTTAACAGGTAAAAGGGAGCTGCAAAGCCATAAGGAGGTATTAATGAGAATATATGAAACAGCTTTCTTGATTGCCCCTAATCTGTCAGAAGAAGATACAGAGAAACTGATCCAACAGATGGCAGATGTCATCCCTGCAAAAAAGGGAAAATTGATCCATATTGATAAATGGGGGAAACGCAAGTTAGCTTATCAGATCAAGAAATTCGAGGTGGCATTTTATGTTTTTTTCCTTTATAAAGGCGAAGCTGATATCCCATCTGAATTAGAAAGGCGCTTTAAACAAAATGAAGCTGTTATAAGGTATTTAACAGTAAAAAAGGAAGAAGGAGAGGAAGAAATAACTCCCCAAAAAAAAGCAAAACCTAAACCGGATCCTAAAGCAGAGCTCAAACCGGAACCCGAAGTGGTAGAACCTAAGCCGGAACCTGAAATAGCAGAGCCTAAACCGGAACCCGAGATAGTAGAACCTAAACCAGAAACTGAAATAGTAGAGCCTAAACCAGAAAAAAAGAAGAAGCCTTCAAAAGAAAAATCTAAGGCGGAGGAGAAATAACATGCACCAGACAAGAGACAACACCAGAAGAAGGAAAAGTTCTTTTCAAAAAAGCTTTGCACCAAGAAAAAAAGTATGTCGTTTTTGCGAGAAAAATATTAAGGATATAGATTATAAAAGAGTCGACATCCTGCGAAGGTATATCCCGGAACGTGGAAAGATCGCTCCCCGTCGAGTTACCGGCACCTGCGCTAGACATCAACGAAAACTGACAATCGCTATAAAGAGGGCGAGAACACTAGCTCTGATACCTTATATATCCGACTAAAGTTATAGCGGAAAATTGGAGGAATAATGAAAATAATCCTTAAAGAAAACATCGAAAATTTAGGAAAAAAGGGCGATATTCTTGATGTTTCGGCTGGATATGGAAGAAATTATCTGATTCCTAAAAAAATGGCACTGGAAATAACTCCAACAAACTCAAAAATGATCGAGATAGAACAACGGGCGTTGAGAAAAGGGCTGGAAAAGGAAATGGAGACATACCAGACCTTAATCGAGCAATTGAATGAAGTTGCCCTGACTTTTGAACGAAAAGCCGGCGATAAAGATTCTATTTTTGGTTCTGTTAGCAGTACTGACATCAAAGATGCACTGAGTAACCTCAACTTTGATATAGAAAAGAAAAAAATTCTTTTACATGATCCTATCAAGAAGCTTGGAAACTATAAAGTGCCTATAAAAATTTTCCATGATCAAATCGCTGAAATAAGCCTGGAAGTTAACCGGGAAGGGACGCCAGACCCAAAAGCTGCCCCTCCTAAGGTAAAAAAAGATGAGGCTGCTGCAGAAGGAGAAGTTCCCGAAGCTGCCCCACCCAAGGTAAAGAAGGATGATGCTGCTGTAGAAGCCCCAGTTGAAGAGAACGAAGCATATGAAGAAAAAGAATAACTGCTAGTCCCAGACTGTTTTTATATTTTGAGTTTTTCCGTGATGTAGCGTAAGATAGAAATAGTTAATAGGGAGGAAAATGGAACTTGATGCTATGTTTTTAAAAAAAACTCCTCCCCACAGCCAGGAGACCGAAAAGACAGTTCTGGGAGGCATCCTTGTTAACAATAAAAACCTGAATGTAGTTCTGTCCATTATCACTCCTGAGGATTTCTACAAAGAAGCTAACCGGCAAACCCTGGAACAGATGATCGTCTTAGTCGATAAGAGCCTCCCTATAGACCTTCTCACCCTAACAGAACAACTTCAAAAAGCAGGGCAGCTTGAAGAGGCAGGAGGAGCTACATATTTATCATCGTTGATGGATGGAGTTCCAAAAAGCTTAAACATAGAATATCATGCCCGGATTGTTAAGGAAAAAGCATTACTCAGGCGACTTATTGTTTCTTCCGCAAGCATAATCTCCTCAAGTTACCAACAGAAGCAGGATCCCGACGAATTACTGGAAGAAGCCCAAGCTGCGATAATAGAGGTGGCTGAGCAGAGGATCAAGCCCGGTTTTGTTCCAATAAGTTCTCTGACCACGCCAGTTCTCGAAACAATTGATATGCTCCGAAATCGGAAGGAAGCGGTCACAGGCATTCCAACCGGATTCACGGAGTTAGATGCAATAACAGCAGGTTTCCATAATTCTGAGTTTATTGTAATAGCAGCCCGGCCATCTATGGGGAAAACCGCTTTGTCCCTGAATATTTCTCAATATGCCGGAACCAAAACAGATAAATCAGTCGGTTTTTTTTCTCTCGAGATGTCTAATGAACAATTGGCCATGCGGATGCTCTGCTCTGAAGCCAAGGTAGACCTTCAAAAAGTTCGGACCGGCTATATCAGCGAAAGAGACTTTAAACAGCTGCAACAGGGAGCTGATGTTTTATCACAGGCAAATATATATGTTGATGAGACAGCGGGGCTCTCAATTATGGAAATGAAAGCAAAAACCAGGCGATTAAAAATGGAGCATCATCTGGACATTGTATTTGTAGACTATATTCAGCTCATGCGTGCCGGCAGCCGATTTGAAAACAGAACGCAAGAGATGTCCTATATATCGCGTTCTTTGAAGGAATTGTCAAAGGAACTTCAGATCCCTGTGATCGGCATCTCCCAGTTAAGCCGTGCGCCTGAAAAAGGCCGTGCCAAGCCGATACCGCAACTGTCAGATTTAAGAGAGTCAGGTGCAATCGAACAGGATGCCGATGTAGTTATTTTTATCTACAGGGAAGAATTTTACAGGCCTGATGATGAAACTGTTAAGGGACTTGCCGATATAAACATCGCCAAGCAGAGAAATGGGCCGACAGGGAAAGTATCTCTGGCCTTTTTAAATAAGTTTGCCTGTTTCAATAACAGAGAATTTCATAATATTGAAGAATAAATATGACTTTATCCACAAAGTCTTTTTCCTTCCGGTCGATCCTACAGCAAGTTGGCGAAGTTGGGCTGCTCTTAGGAAGAACAATCATAAACATTTTCCGGAAACCCCGGGAAACAAAGATCTTCATCCAGCAGCTTGAGGAAGTTGGAGTCCGCTCCTTACTGGTAGTATCACTAACGGCAGCTTTTGGGGGCTTAGTCTTTGCTCTCCAGACCTATATCGGCTTCCACAGGTATATCGGGGTCGGTTCAGAAGCATATGGAGGGCCGATCGTATCTCTGGGCTTGACAAAGGAACTCATTCCTATCCTGGTTGGATTAATGGTAGCAGGGCGTGTCGGCTCTGCTATGGCGGCAGAGATCGGCACCATGAAAATCACAGAACAGATCGATGCCCTTTACAGCCTTGGGGCCGACCCGATTCGTTACCTTGTCACACCGAGAACTCTCGCCTGCTTGATAATGGTACCGGTTTTGACCCTATATGGAGATATCATCGGGATTGTATGCGCCTATTTTTTTAATATCAGCATGGGAGTCAACCGGATCATATATATGCGTAATACCCTCTTGTATCTTGAATTAGGGGACGTGCTGGGCGGACTGATCAAAGCCGGGACCTTCGGAGTTGTTATCGCCATTATCGGATCCTGGCAGGGATTAAAAACCGAAGGTGGAGCAGAAGGAGTCGGCAGGGCTACAACCAGGGCAGTTGTGATCTCCAGTATCATTATATTAGTCCTGAATTTTTTCCTCAGCAAGGCTATGCCTGAGAGGTTCGGGATATGATACGGATAAACGACCTCCATAAATCCTTCGGCCTGACTAAAGTCCTCCAAGGGATAAATCTGCATATTCAGAGCGGAGAGACTCTGGTAATAATCGGACAGAGCGGTTCGGGAAAAAGTGTTTTACTCAAGCATATGTTAGGCCTTATTCAGCCGGACAGGGGCAGCATCATTGTAGACGGAGTGGAGATATGCGGATCGAGTGAGGCAGAACTTAATAATATTCGGCGAAAATTTGGGCTGTTGTTTCAAGCTGCAGCCCTTTTTGATTCTTTAACAGTAGCTCAGAATGTAAGCTTTGGCTTGGAAAGGTATCGGGACTTATCTCAGGAAGAACTTCAGAAAAGAGTCAAAGAGAGTCTGGCAATGGTCGGCCTTAGAGAGGTTGAACAGCTAATGCCCCATGAATTAAGCGGGGGTATGAAAAAAAGAGTTGGGCTGGCCAGGGCAATAGCTTATGAGCCGGAAATTATGCTTTATGACGAACCTTCTACCGGCATCGATCCCATCCGGGCTGATGCTATAAATGAATTAATAATCAAGATGAAGCAGGAATTTCGGATAACATCTGTGGTTATTACTCACGATATGACAAGTGCTTATAAAGTTGCAGATAGGATTGCTATGCTTTATAATGGGAAAATAGTCACTGTGGGGACACCGGAAGAGCTCCGGAAGAGTGACAATCAAATAGTGCAGCAGTTCATTCACGGGCGGGCAGAGGGTCCGATCAAAGAATGGTAGGTAATTTCAATGAAACGTGAAGTAAAAATAGGTTTGTTTTTATCAGGGGCAATACTTATACTGGCCGTGTTTATTTTTATAGTGGGTGACCTGACTACCTTGTTTCAGAAACCTGGATACACCCTTTATCTCTATTTTGATTCTGCTGCCGGGCTGGAGAAAAATACAATCGTAAAATTGGCAGGAGTAAATATAGGTTATGTCAATGATATTCGCTTAAAGGAAGGCCAGGCTGAAGTTACCCTTGATATCGACAATAATGTGAAGCTTCGGAAGGGGTCCACTGCTACGCTTGCGGCTTTAGGGCTTTTAGGAGAAAAATATCTTGAGATCCTCCCGGGAAAACAACGATCTTTTTGCCAACCCGGGGACACAATTGCTGTTTTACCCTCGGTAAGCTTTGACCGGTTAGGTTCAGAGCTTGTAACCGTCAGTGATGACATTAAGGAGACCGGAAAAATCCTCAGAGATATAATCGGGGATGAAGAAACACAGGGAAATATAAAAGATATTCTCAACAATCTGGCCCAATTCGCTACCGATCTAAAAGATCTATCAGGCGAGACCAAAGAAAACCTGGGTTTAAGCATACAGAAGACATCAGAAGCTATCCAAAGTTTTGATAATAGGGTAAATGACCTGGCGCAAAGTATGGATGAATTAATATTGTCATTAAAAGACCTGGTCGAAGAGAACCGCGAGAGTATTAAAATGAACCTGGAAAATATATCAGAGCTGCTCAACAAAGCCGAAAAATCGCGGCAACTCCTGGATAAGACCATAACAAATATTAACGAGGGGGAAGGCACGCTGGGTAAACTAGTAAAAAGCCCTGATCTATATAATGAGGCAGAAAAAACAATAGGTGAGATAAAAAAGATCATCAAACCGGTTTCATCTATTAGCACCGCAGCTAACCTGCATTTTGAATACTATTCCAGCCGGGAATCTCTTAAAAGTTACTTGAGTTTTTATCTGTGGCCACAGCCCTCTAAGTTTTTGATGGGGCAGGTAGTCCAGGATCCAGAGTTGGATAAACTCACATTCTCTTTACAGGGAGGGCTCCGGATGGGAAATTTTTCCCCCAGAGCCGGAATTATCCAATCCAAGTTCGGAGCTGGTCTGGATTATTATTTTTTAAACGACCGCATTAAGTTTAGTTTGGAAAGCTTTGATTTTAACCGGCAACCTAATCCCCATTTTCGTCTTTATCTGGATATTTCAGCTTCAAAATATATCTACCTGCACTTCGGCCTGGATGATTTTTCTTTATCTGATAAACGGAAATTCTTTTTCGGTTTGGGCCTGGGGATATGACGAAGAGTAAATCGATTTTTGTCTGCCAGAACTGCGGTTTTCAGACTCCAAAATGGATGGGGAAGTGTCCGGGATGCGGCAAATGGAGCACTTTGATCGAGGAAGTCGAAGAAAAGGATTCCGCCGAGTTTTCATTCCCCCCTTCGAAACCGGTCCTTTATGCGGATGTAAAAGAAGCAGCAAAAAAAAGGATCGAGACCGACATGAAGGAATTAAATCAAATTCTTGGTGGCGGCGTTGTTCTGGGTTCTCTGGTATTGATCGGAGGCGAACCCGGTATTGGCAAGTCTACCCTGATGCTGCAGGTCAGCCGGGATTTTGCCGCCAGCGGAGAAAAGGTCCTGTATGTTTCCGGGGAGGAATCGCTTGAGCAGATAAAACTCAGAGGGAAAAGGCTGGGAGTTAAAGGCGAAAATCTGTTCTTATTGGCGGAAACTAACCTGGAAAGAATAATCACTGAGGCCGAAAAACTTGCCCCAAAAATATTTATTCTTGACTCAGTCCAAACCGCCTATTCCTCAAAACTATCTTCGAGCCCCGGGACAATCAGCCAAGTCCGCGAAGTGACTAACCAGGTTTTTCGGTTTTCAAAAAAAAATGATGTCTCCTCTTTTCTTGTGGGGCATATAACCAAAGAAGGCTCTCTTGCCGGACCAAAATCATTGGAACATATCGTAGATGTTGTGCTCTACTTTGAAGGAGAACGAGACCACAGCCACCGGGTGCTGCGGGCCTTGAAAAACAGGTTCGGCCCTGTTTCTGAACTGGCTATTTTTGAAATGGAAGCCCATGGGCTCAAAGCGATCTCCAATCCCTCCGCTTTTTTTCTGAGAGAGAGACCAGTCGATGCAGCCGGAAGTGTGGTAGTGTGTACTATTAAAGGGTCCCGCCCTTTATTAGCAGAGATCCAAGCTCTTGTATCTTCGACATTATTTACAGGAAATCCAAGACGGATGACTATCGGCCTTGATCATTTCAGAACCGCTATGCTGCTGGCTGTAGTTGAAAAAAAACTCGGTTATGGTTTTGGCGGAGAAGATATTCATCTCAATGTTGCAGGCGGATTGACGATCGATGAACCGGCCTCTGACCTGGGGGTGGTGACTGCTGTTATTTCCTGTATAAAAAATAAAGCTGTTCCATCAGAAATGACCGTTATGGGCGAGATCGGATTGAGCGGAGAGATACGCTCCGTAAGTCAGCCTCTGGCCCGAATAAAAGAAGCCGCCTCCCTGGGATATAACAGCATTATTCTCCCCAAGGGAAATATTGATGCTCTTAAAAAAGAAAAAATCCAGGGAATCAATCTTTATGGGGCAAAAAACATTAAAGAGGCATTAAGCCTAATCTTCTAACCCTGCCTCCTGTTGCTATTTACTATTAACGAGTTATTAAGTATCATTAGGTATGATATTTTATATAATTTTAGTTAGGATTGTATAATGAGTATATTAATTTTTCGTTTGGTGGTTATTGCATTTATTACTATGTCGGGATATTTTTTCCCCCCTTTTAAATTAGAAAATATCTATGGCGCTATCGCCGGATTTGTTCTAAGTCTTGTGACCATCTATCTGGAAACTTTTATTAGAAAAAGTGAGTTCAAAATTATCTGGGGTTCCACCTTAGGAACATTTGCCGGGGTTGTGCTGGGCTGGCTGCTGGGATCGATTTACAGGGCTATTTCAAACGATAGTGCAACGATAACCTTCATCCGGATCTTTTTCCTGGTAATAATGCCTTATATCGGGTTTTTAGTCGGGACCAGAAAGGCGGAATGGCTGAATCCTGCTCATCTGTTTCGATTTTTTAAGGAAAAAAGTGGAGGAACAAGCTATAAACTCCTGGATACTAGTGTCATCATCGATGGCCGCATCTTAGATATCTGTAATGCCACTTTTATTGAGGGAACGCTTATAGTGCCCCAATTTATTCTCCAGGAGCTTCAAATGGTGGCAGATTCTTCTGAGGATGTTAAGCGGCAAAGAGGACGAAGAGGCCTGGAAGTTCTGGATCATCTGCAAAAATCATCACAAGTAACTGTTACTATTACAGCAATGGATTTCCCTGACATTAAAGAAGTCGATTCCAAATTGATCGAAATGGCCAAACAAATAGATGCAAAAATTGTGACTAATGATTTCAATCTTAACAAGGTGGCCCAACTTCAGGGAATACCTGTTTTAAATATTAATGAGCTTGCTAATGCGCTTAAACCAGTAGTTTTGCCGGGAGAGTCGATTCAGGCCTTTATCTTAAAAGAAGGTAAGGAACAGGACCAGGGAGTGGCTTACCTGGATGACGGAACTATGGTTGTAGTAGATAATTCCCGCAAAATGATAGGCCAGACGGTAAACATAACCGTAACCTCTGTGCTGCAGACAACAGTCGGGAGAAGGGAATGACACAACAGAAAACAAAAAAATATGAATTCCAATCTGAAGTAAAACAACTACTGAATATTTTGGTTTATTCTTTATATAAGAATAAAGAAGTATTCCTGAGAGAATTGGTTTCCAACGCAGTTGATGCCCTCAATAAGGTTCAATTTGAGATACTGACCAATAAAGAGGTAGAAGACAAGGACGCTGAGTTGAGAATAGATATCTCTGTAAATAAAACCAACCATACTTTAGTTATAGAAGACACCGGCGTCGGGATGACCCGGGAAGAGCTGATAGAGAATATCGGAACTATCGCCCATTCCGGGACTGCGGATTTTTTAAAAAAACTGGCCGAAGCTAAAGACAAGGAACAAGTGG
>CBFDDY010000059.1:0-10622 GCA_965603705.1 uncultured bacterium
GTGCGCACCAACTCAGGCGTGATAGGCGACGGCACCCCCGGATTTGCTAAGAAGAGGAGATGATTGTATTCATATCCGTTACGGCAAAGATGTAACAATAAATGCTGGATGTACATTATATTTTCTTCCGAACATTTTAATCAAGAATAATCCAAGTCTTGATAATAACCAAAAAAGGAAATTGTATGAAGCCATAAATAAGACAATGATCAGGGCACATTTTGGACAGGCAATGGATATTTTTTGGTCAAAGAATTTAACAGCCGAAAATTTTAAAGCTTGGTCAAATGATTCTCTTGAAGATAAAATAATGCAAATGTATGCATACAAAACAGGTGCAGCTGTGGAAGGAGGCAGCGAAGCTGCGTGCATTATTGCAAAAGCGAATAAAAATACTTATAAAAGCTATAAATCAATGGCAAGAGCTTTTGGAACAGGTTTTCAGATAATCGATGATATTCATAATTTCAGCGGATCTCCTACCTGGACTAAGACATCCGGGGCTCTTTCTTTATGTAAAAAAGAAGCAATAGATGTGATTGAAAGGGAATGGAAAAATTTCTCTAAAGTTATTCCCATGACTGAGGCAAAAATACAGATCAAGCTAATGATCACAGGTCTTACAAATTTTATTTATGAAACCTGATTTATATATAAGGTCTTTTCCTAAATGCTGGAAATATTAAAAAAATTTTCAAAAATCACATCTCACTTCTCCTATAAAAACTATAAAATAGTTATTCTCGCTTCTGTAATTATATTAATAACTGGGACTTTTTTTTTAAAAGATTTAGAAGTTGAATCAATGCTTCTTGATATAAAAGGACTTCATGGAAAAGAGTTCAAGCACTTTCTTGAAACCTATGAGAGGTTTGGTGAAAGCACTCCTATTGTCATTTTGCAAAAACATCAACAGGTTGATGAGACTGTAAAAAATCAGTTTACAGATAGATTAGTCCAGGACCTTCGATCTATGGAAGATATATTATTTGTTCAATCAGGGCTATTCGACCTATCAGAAGCAGATAGGCTGATCCAAATGACAAGAGCTGCAGTATTTCAAGATCCAAGCAGGTATTTAACTTGGTTTTCAGAAAAATTCACTGACCAAGGAATAAAAAGAGAGATTGTCCGAACACGGAAAAAGCTTGTAATAACTGATAATCCAGAATACAGAACACTGATCGCAGTAGATGTTTTTAATCTCCGGGAATTATTAGAACCGTGGCTTAAAGATTATATGGCTAATTTTAAAATTTCACAAACTAGTCTTTATTTTGACTCATCAGACCATTCCTCCCGATTAATCTTTGCTCAGCCGCGAGGGTCAGGAGAAGATGCAAAATATTGTCTAGAACTAACAAATACTATCAAAACAAAAATAAATAAATTAAAGTCATCAATAGATGGCTCTCAAAGTATCACCTGTGAATTTGCTGGAAAATATGGTCTTACAGCTGAAACATCTTCATCAATGAACAGAGAAATAATAATTATTAATCTAATATCTTCAATCCTTATATTTATTTTGCTGATAATTGTTTTTAGAAATTTGAAAGTAACTTTGATATGTTTTCTTCCAATATTTCTCGCAGTGTTTGTTTCTCTTTTGATCGCCCGCTTCTTTTTCAATCCCTTAAAACTGATTTCAATTGGATTTGCAGCAATCGTCTTAGGCTTGGGTATCGATATTACATTTCATCTGTCCAGCCGGTTTTTTCAATACTATAAAAAGCATAATTCCCCTGAAACAGCCATTAAATTTACGATGAGCGACTGCGGCCCTCCCCTGGTTATAGGAATTTTAACAACTGGATGTGGATTTTTTATATTATCCTTTTCCAGATATTCTGCCTTGAGGCAGTTCGGATTGCTAACCTGTTCAAGCCTTATTCTAACCTTAATCATGACCTTATTGCTTTTTCCAGCTATAGTTAGAATACTTAAGCCTAAAAGAATAAAACATATCAAATTAAATCAAATAGGAATAATACCCGCTTTTTTCTACAAAAAATCTATTAAAAATGTTTTTACCAGCCGAATAATTGCATTCACCCTAATAATTATCTCAGTCATAATTTCATTGAACCTAAAATTTGACATGGGTTTATTCAAACTGCTGCCTAAAAACATAAAATCGTTAAAAAATGCAGAAGAAGTCTCAGAGAAATTCGGGGCCTCCTTCTTATTAAACACTCAGATAACTCTTAAAACTGAACAGATTTCAGAGGGAATAGATTATCAAAGATATTTAGATAAACAACTAATTAAATTATTACGAAATAAGAAAATCACAGGATTTTATTCTCCGACTTTATTTTATGTTCCTTATGATGAGGTCCAAAGTAACCTTGTTCAAGTGAGAAATCTATTAACCAAAATAAAAGAAAACCGGTCGACTTTTTTCAAGCAGTTAGATTTGCATGGTTTTAACATTCTTCCCCATCATATAGAATACTATAATCTTTTGGAGGAGATTTTTAATGAAAAAACATTAGTCTCAAAAACCAGCAGTAATCCTCTAGCTCAATTCCTTAAAAAAGAAGGAAAAACTTTCTATCTACAAACCTATGTTTGGCCCATAAATGAAATAAATAATCCGGATTCGCTTCTAAATGTTTCTGAAGCTCTGAAAAAAATACCTTCTCAAAAAAACATAGAAAAAGAGCTTACCGGAACATATCAGGTCCACCAGTCCGTTAATAAAATAATCAAAAGAGATTTTATCTCTATTAGTTTGGGGGCTGGAGGTATAATAGCCATAATACTTTTTATTTTTTTTAGAAAATTTCGAATCCTGTTTTTAGCTGTATTGCCTCTCTTAGGTGCAATACCGCTGACATTAGCTTTTATTAAGGTCACCTCTATCAGTTTTTCTCCTGCTCTTATCGGTATAGTTGCTGTTGTTATCGGTATTGGCATTGACGACTCTGTACATCTTGTGTACCGCAAAATTAATAACCCAGAAAAACACATTTCTGCTATTCTCTATGATATCGCTCCTATACTGACTTTAACTACCATCTCAACAATGATTTGTTTTTTGACCTTAAGTGTATCTTCCTCTCCCCTCCTATTTAACACAGGGACTATAGTCGGATTTGGAGTATTTGCATGCTGGTTATTTACCATGTTTCTTCTTCCGTCATTCTTAAACAGAAAAAGGTTATGAAACTAAAATATATAGTAATATTTTTCACTGCTGTTACTGCTTTATTCATCTTTTTCTCTACTAACGTATATAGTCAAGATATAGATTCGCTCCTTATAAAATGGGAACGCCGCCTTAAAAATCAAAAGCTGATTTCCTGTAATATAAAACAGCAAAAAAATATCTCATATTTAAAAAACAAAATTTCTATTCATGGTAAATTTTATTTTAAATATCCCCATTTTTTCCGTCTTGAAATAAAAGGAGATGAAAATTATGATATCTACTGTGATGGGGAAAAAATTTGTATAATCGATCATGACTTAGAAGAGAAAGAAGTATACAGCTTTGAGGAACTGAATTCCAAAAATATAGTTAAAAGACACATGCTTCCGCTCATTGGGCAGAAAAGAGAGGAAATTAAAAAAAATTACCAAATTGAATATAAAGAAGATAAAAGCTTCTATGAAGTCACTCCAATATCTTTATCAAGTCATTCATACAAAAAAATATATTTCAAAGTTGGGAGCATGGATAAGATAAAATGGATGAAATTAATCTATAAAAACAATGATTGGACTGAAACTGAATTTAGCAAATGGAAGCAACATGATAAAGTATCAGACTACTTTTTTAAATATTTAAAATAATTCAATGAATCAAAACCAAATAGATGAAATAGCCCAAAAACAGGCTGCGTTATTTTCATCAGGTCAAACCCTATCAGTTTCCTTCCGAATAAAGCAGTTAAAAAAACTAAAAAAAACCATAGAAGATAAGGGAGTGCAAACACAACTCATTCTCTTTTAGGCACTGGTTTTGACCATATATTTTTTACAGGAGGAGAAAAAGCAGGACGAGCAGTTATGGAAGCAGCATCAAAATGTTTAATTCCAGTTACACTCGAGCTGGGAGGGAAAAATCCAGTAATAGTAGAGCCGGATATTTCTATTTCAATGGCTACAAAAACCAATTTTTTCTCAAAGGCAAGCCATCCTCCGGTGCCAATTCCTTGGCCCTCCCAAACAGCAAATAAGGTTGCCCGTGCAATGATTAAGGGGATAGAGAAAAAATAAAAAATCAGGTGTCTAAAAATTGAAGGACTTGGTCCACGTGCCCTCTGGCCTTGACCTTACGCCATTCTTTTTTAATCTTGCCGTCGGGTGAGATTATAAAAGTAGACCTGATAACTCCTAAAAAAGATTTTCCATACATTTTTTTCTCCCCGAAAGCACCATATTCAGCCATGACTTTTTTATCTGGATCACTCAATAAGATATAGTTCAGGTTGAATTTGCTGTGAAACTTCTGATGGCTGGCTAAACTATCAGGACTCACACCGACAACTAATGCCCGGATTGTGAGACGGTTGTAGTTGTCCCGGAAATTACATGCCTCCAAGGTGCACCCTGGTGTATTATCCCGGGGATAAAAATATAAGATAATATCTTTGCCTTGCTGCAGTAAGTCCGACAAGCTGAATGTTCCCTCATTTCCTTCTTTGTCCAGTCCCTTCAGGCTGAATGAGGGAGCTTTGTTGCCTAATTCCATCTTGGTCCTCCTCACTTATATTCTAGTCTATCCTGGTTTTTTTCACATGCTGAATCTAAATAATTGTCCAGTATCGAACATTTAATTACTGCTCCGATGAATAGATAATTTTACTTCCGAGCGTAACTATAATTTTTGGTCCAATTTCAATGACCATTAAATCCTCGGAGCTAACCTGACCTATTCATTAGCAATAATACATAGAACAAACATATCCTGTCAACAAGAAGTCCCTTCTTTCCTCTTTTAACTTATTCTTGGAATTTGCTCTTCGGCCTTTTTTGTCTTTTGTCAGGACTTGAAAGCATTTGAAGTTTTTTATTGCCATCCTTTTTTCATACCTATAAAATGCTAAGCATAGCTATAACACCATAATATTTTTCTCTTGCACTTGGTATGGGCATATGAATCAGCATATTTTTAAGGGAGGATCCTAAAATGAAAATCTATATCTGTCCGGTCTGCGGGTATATTCAAACCAGTGCGATTGATTTTCATTTTTGTCCGATCTGCAGTTCTCCGGCAGAAACATTCCGTGAAGATGCGACAGTGGAGCATTTCGCCAATTGGGACACTAAAACCCGAATTATGATTCAAAAAATGGCAGAAACCGGACATTATTACATGGACGGGAAAGGGACCACCCGGAAATTTTTGAACATGGATGACTTGCTTTTCATGCCCGGGCAAATCGCTCATCCCCCGCTCATGGATGAGGAAGCGGTTACATGCGAAATCATCCTGGGGAAAAAAGCCAACACTCCCATCCATATCAAAACTCCGATCCTCAATGCTGGTATGTCCTTTGGTGCTTTAAGCCGGGAGGCAAAAATGGCTCTAGCCAGAGCCTCTACTCTGGTGGGAGGAATTGCCAATTCCGGAGAAGGCGGAATGTTGGACGAAGAGAGATCCCTGGCTGAAAATTATACTCTTCAGTATGCTTCCGGCCGATTCGGAATCAGTGAAGAACGCCTAAGACTGGCGGATATGATTGAGATCAAGATATCCCAAGGCGCAAAACCAGGAATGGGGGGAAAGCTCCCCGGAAAAAAAGTCACAGCAGAAATCGCCCGGATCAGAATGATTCCTGTTGGAAAAATGGCGGAATCTCCGACCCGTCATCCGGACATCAACACTCCCGAACAATTGAGTGAAAAGATCGCCTGGCTGAGAGAGATAGCCGGTGGAAAGCCTATATCTTTAAAGTTTGTTGGCGGGCACATTCAGGAAGACCTTAATGCTGTTTTCAGTCAAGAACACATTCCTGATGTCCTGGTGATCGACGGTGGCGAAGGGGGAACTGGGGCAGCCCCTGTATTCACCAAAGACCATATTGGCTTGCCTCTGGTTTATTCCCTGCCGAAAGTGGCAAACTTCTTATATGAACACGATCTGAGGGATAAAGTCACATTAATCGCCACCGGAGGTATACGGCATGCCGGGGATGCCGCCAAAGCCATTGCATTTGGCGCAGATGCGGTCTATATGGCAGGCGCTCTTAAGATCGCTATGGGATGCAAGTATATCCGAGAATGCCATCTAGGCACCTGCCCCTACGGCATTGCCACCCAGGACAAGAACTTGAGATGCCGTCTAAATGTAGAAAAATCTGCTCAAAATATTGCCAACTTCATAACCGCAGCCTCTGAGGAGATAAAATCCATAGCCCGGATATGCGGGAAAAACAACATTCACAGCTTGGACAAGAGTGATCTCAGGTCTTTAAACTCTGAGCTATCCCGTATAACCGGAGTAGAGCTGGCATAGGAGGAAAAGTATGAATCCATTAACAAGCTCGATCATAGGATTGTTATTTTTAGGGACAGGATTAGCTGCGGCATTGATCATGCTGGATCTAAAAGGCCGGCAAAAAGATCGCATAAACAGCCGGAAATTGGTGATCTATCACCGTGTTTTGGGATATCTATTTTTTGCGACATATCTTTTTATGCTCGCTGTGATGATCATACGTATCAGCCGATATCAAGAGGAGCTGGCTCCCCGCTTGATCTTCCATCTTGTTTTAGCATTGATCATTTTCCCCCTGGCCGGGCTTAAAATTCTGGTAGCCCGCCGTTTGAAATTATTCACTTCTCGCCTCATTTTTTTAGGCTCATCCATCTTCATCCTGGCTTTTGTTTTTATTGTGATTACAGCTGGGTATTATTTCCTCTATTCCTCTCATGTCACTTATGTTTCTATCTCAGAACTGGACACCAATGTCATGGATGAAAATATCGGAAAATCATTATTAGAGCAGAAGTGCAGTGTATGCCATAACCTGGAACGCATATATAAATCGAGCAAAAGTGAACTTGAGTGGCAATCTACCCTGGAAAAGATGGTTAAAATGAGTGGGAGCCCTGATAATCTCAGTGAAACCGAAAAAAAGGAAATCATCATATTCCTTCTTTCCCAAAAAATAGAATAACCGGATAAAATTTCAAACAAAATCTTTGGGGTAAACATTCCCCCAGATATAAATCAAGTTTTTACCCAGTCACACATCCTATCAATCGCTTTAATCACCTTTCCACAGTATGTTTTTAGAAATTCTTCACTTATAGGCTGGCTCTCAGGAATGGAGGCCACAGCATCCAAGGCAGCCTTCCCATTAGAGTCGACATAGGCGATGCGGGCTGCCAGTTCTTCCGGCTCTGGGACAGGAAACGGAGATTGGCCTAAACCCAACTTAAAAATTTCTCTACCTTGACGCTTAAGCTCATTGGAGAGGTCATTAATGGCAACCGTTGCTGATGGTTTTAGTCCACTTACATTGGGATTTAAATGAATATCGAGAAAGTGTTCTTTGTGTTTGTCCATGATTGCGCTTCAGATTAGAGATCTAAACTGGAAGGTTCGTAAAACTCTTTGGGATTCTTGCAGGCGGGGCATTTTGGCGGGGGCTCGGTGCCTTCGACTGTGTAACCGCAAACGCTGCATTTCCACTTGATGGGCTGTTCCCTCTTGAAGACCGTGCCGTTCTTTACCATATCTAACAGTCTTTTATAGCGCTCCCTGTGTTTTTCTTCGATCTTTCCGATCATCTTGAATAAGATGGTGGCTTCTTGATTCCCTTCTTCTTCAGCTTCTTTAGCAAAGGTTGGATACATCTCAACTGTTTCGTAATGCTCTCCACTGATGGCTGCTTCCAAGTTCTCTGCGGTGGTGCCGACGCCCTTTAAAAACTTGAAATGTTCACGTGCATGCTCCATTTCATTCGCTGCTGTCTCTTCGAAGATCTTGGCAATATAGTAGTAGCCCTCCTTCTTTGCAACTTCTGCAAAATAGGTGTACTTGTTCCTTGCTTGGGACTCACCCGCAAAAGCTGACTTGATGTTTTCTTCTGTTTTACCCATTGTTTAACTCCTTTCTTTTGAATTAGTTATCCACCTGGATTTTTCATAAAACCAGGTCTGCTAAAATGCAAGTACGGTCTGAATCATAAAGTATCACCATGATCAGAAATAATATAGGTCTGGGTGCGTAACAGTTCGTAGTCTCCGGAATCCGTCCGCCGCAGGGTTTTCACATACTCGATGCCGCCTGATTCTTTTTTTTCAAATTTCAGTTCATAATGCTTGATGTTTTCCAGTGCACAGATCGATCCCTGCAGAGTGTTTGCTTGGATGGCGATTCTGAAGCAGAAGGGATGTCCCAGAGAATTTTTCAACCTGAGATCCTTGTAGCCATAAGCGATCGTTGCATCCGCCCCAAGAGGAGTATACCGGGTTTCATCGGTATAAAGATCGACCGAGTGAGGGTATCTTTCCACTATTTCCAATCCGGCGGTCAAGGCCAGGTGGTAGAGCAGTCCGGAAAGCTGGCAGAGTCCTCCTCCCACCTCAAAGTCCAGTTTGCCTTGGATAATGTTGATGCCGACTTTATAGCCGCCTTTGGTTGAAGGATTTCCCACCAGGTGCCAGAGCGAAAAGATTTCGCCGGGATAAATGGCGATATCCATGAATGTATTGATTGCCAGAATGAGGTTGTGTTTTTTATTATCGGCCCATTTACTCACATTGATAGGTTGGGTGATGGATATTCGTTGACTATAGTTTTTGCCGGTATTGGTGCGCTCAGCTGTGCTCTGGAAGAATTTGAACCTGGTGCCGGTAAGGATGTCTCTGCTCCAAGTAAAGAACAGACGCAGCCGCTGTTTAAGGAATCCGGGAATGAGTTTGTTTATTATCTGCCTCATATTACTTTGTTGTGGTCTAGGTTATCTTAGGGAATCATAGAATGGTTGTCAATTATGCCGGCAATATATTTGACAATGATAAAAAGACTTGCAATAGTATTAAAAAAAGGAAAAAACAGATGCCTAAAACCCAACAACACCTGGATTCGGAAATAGTGGATAAAATCAATCAGTATATAGCAGCAAACTCAGAAAGGGCAGTACCTGTCACTTCGTATTTGCATCCCGCCGAGCTTGGCAAAAAGCTTAACCTGAAAATTCCGGATGCAGGTTGCTCTCAAGAAGAGCTTTATCGTTTTATTGATCTTTATCTGAAATATGCGGTGCGGACCGGTCACTCCCAGTTTTTCAACCAGCTCTGGTCTGGATTTACTCTCCCTGGATTTTTGGGTGATCTTTTCACCAGTTTGACCAATACCTCTATGTATACCTATGAAGTGGCTCCAGTTGCGACTCTTTTGGAAAAAACTCTGATTCAGAAAATGGGTTCGCTAGCCGGATTTTCCGATCCGGAGGGAATTTTTATGACCGGAGGCAGTAATGGTAACCTCCTAGCTATGATGATTGCCCGCAACATTATTCTTCCAAAGATAAAACAGCAGGGATATGTAGAGGGTTCCAACCTGGTGGCTTTTGTTTCCGACCAATCACATTATTCTTTTGAAAAAGCAGCCAACATTCTGGGTATAGGATCTTCCCAGGTGCTCAAAGTCAAAAGTGATGATCGAGGGAGCTTGATCCCGGAAGAACTCGAACTTAAAATCGAACAGAGTTTAGCAGCCGGGAAAAGGCCTTTTTTTGTAGCCGCCACCGCCGGCACCACGGTTTTGGGTGCGTTTGATCCCTGTGATCGCATCGCCACTATTGCCCGTAAGTATAATCTCTGGTTTCATGTCGATGGTTCCCTGGGGGGAACGGTTCTTTTAAGTCCCCAACACCTAAATCTTCTCAAGGGCATAGAGATGGCGGATTCTTTTGTCTGGAATCCACACAAACTCATGGGGCTGCCTTTAACCTGCTCGGTAATATTACTCAAAGAGAAAGGGCATCTGTTCCGGACCAATTCCACATCCGGAACCGAATATATTTTTCATGAGGATGAATTCGGGGCATGTGATCTGGGGCCGTTTTCTTTGCAGTGCGGCCGGAGGGTGGATGTTTTGAAACTTTGGCTGTCCTGGATGTTTTATGGGAACCAAGGTTACGCAGATCGGATCGACCGCTTTTTTGAACTGGCTGCTTATATGGAGGAGATAGTTCAGCAACACTCCCGTCTTGAGCTCATGGCGCCTAGAACTTCGGTTAATATCTGTTTTCGCTATTTACCTAAAACCCATCGGAATATCAATGATTTCAATTTAAGGCTGCGTCAGAAACTGGCCGGTGCAGGGATTTGTCTAGTTAATTATTCTTATCTAGGAAAAAATTTGGTGCTGCGGCCTGTCATTGCCAATCATGAATTAACCCGGTCGGACATTGACTCGTTTTTTAATAACCTGCATGCAACAGCAGAGGATCTCCTATAGGCAGCTCAATGTTTTTTTCACTAAGCTTAAGTATTTTCGTAGGATTAGTGCATTATTTTAATCGTTTTTTCAAACCAATAAAAAAGAACAAAGGATTATTTAATATCGTGAATCGTGATATAGTCGTTGTCGGCTTTGACAGCGTGACATCCGATACAACCCTGAACTTTTCCATAAGGACCTGCTTTGCCGG
>CBFDDY010000060.1:0-10460 GCA_965603705.1 uncultured bacterium
TAACTTTTCGCAGCTTGGGGACAGGATGGTTTTATGGGACATTAAGGATCCTTTCACTCAAGGCTTGGAAAAATATAAAAAGTGTGCAAAAAGCATTCAAGAGCACATTGATCAGTATCTTCTCCTGGATTAACACGGTCAACCAAGGTTAATTCCAAGATTACAAAAAGGAATGATCTTTTTCTTGTTTTTTACTCTTGGCATAATTGATCTGTATTTTATTCCATCACCTATAGCCTGCTTTCATCAAGGCATCAATGGATTCGATCGGATTTTCCGGATGCAGGTATTTCGCAAGGAACTTGTAGACCTTGATCCGGATTTTTTTTGCCAGCATCAGATCCATCCGATCGAAGCTGTGTCCTCCGGGAACATCCTGGAAAATCTCGTATTCGAATTTTTTACCTTCTGCTTTGAGGGCTTTGATGAGATGCTCCACTTCAAGGACATTCACATCCTCGTCATTGGTGTTGGTGTGGATGAGCAAAGGGGTGTTCTGGAACTTGTGGACATTGTAGGCTGGGGAGCGGCGGCGGTATTCCTGTACATCTTGGCGGGCGGTCTTGCCAATATGATAATCAGCCGAATACAGGTCCCTGTAGCTATCTGAGGCATATCCCATACGTGAGATTATGTCACTGACCGGAACTCCTGCAAAGGCCACCTGGTAATCCTTTGGATGGTCGAAAATGTTCATCAGAGCGATCAAACCACCGTGACTCCAGCCGATTATCCCGACATGATTCTTATCCACAAAAACATAGTTTTCGATCATGTAATTGCGCGCCCAATGGTTGTCTTCGACCTCCAATCCGCCATAATCGATGAGTTCATAAATGGAACGGCCGTAGCCCGTACTCCCCCGGTATTCTGGGGCAATCACGATGTAGTGTTGGGCCATGAGTTCCCGGATTATGTGCGTGTAGTAGGTTGTGAAATCCCCATGCACACCTCCATGAGGAAAAACCAGGAGGGGATACTTTTTGCTGCGGTCGATGTTTTTAGGGATGAAGATGTAGCTGTAAAACTTGATCGGATTTTTTGCGCCCATGGCTGTGGGATTTTTTACATGAGGATTGGGGGGGCCGACGATGCGCACCTTGTCCACATAGCATACATCCCCAACCTTATGAAACCAAAGTACATCGTCGATGAGTTTTTCCACGACATCCAAACGGTGCTGAAGATTTTCGAAACCCCTTTTTAACAGTTTCAATTCCTCGCTGTCCTGATTCTGACCGGATTGCCGCCCGAATGATAAGCACGGCGTCAAAACAAATGACAAGAAAATAACTCCAATGAGAATCCAATAAAACCGGCGATAACTAATAAAATTCATGATTTCCTCCTGATCTTTGATTTATTCTTGTTTTTATTATTTCCGACATTTTTTATGAATAGTTCAGATTAAGCCGAGTAAGGGAGCCAGGAAGGTAATACTAAGCCAGATAATCAGAATCCCGGCAATATTTAACCAGAAACCGGCTTTCATCATCTGGGGGAGCTTGATGAGGCCGGATCCGTAAATAATAGCATTAGGAGGGGTCGCCACCGGCAGCATAAAGGCAAAGCTGCAGCCTATAGCACTGCCAAGTACAGGCGGCAGCGGATTAATACCTGCAGCATGAGTAATAGCAATTATGATAGGGATGATCATGTTGGCGGAAGCTGTGTTGGAAGTCAATTCTGTTAGATATACACTGAGGGCTACAGACAAGAAAGTAACCAAAGCTAAGCTTGCTGAGCTTCCTCCCAGGGAAATAAAAAATCTGCCTATAATATCAGCCAGCCCGGTTTCAAACATCTGGAATCCCAAAGACAATCCTCCTCCGAACAGCAAAAGGGTACCCCAATCTACTTGCATGGCGTCTTTAAGGGAGATAGTAAATTTTCCTTTTGACCTATCAATGGGCAAAAAGAACAGGAGGCAGGCTCCTATAACAGCTGCTATTGCCTCCGGAAAACGGTCATGGAGCCAGAGGTAGAGGGGGGCTTCTCTTCCCCATATTAGAGCGATTACTCCCGGAAATATCCAGAGAAAAACAGTGATAGAAAAAGCGATAATGACATTTTTCTGTCCCTGACTGAGTTTTTTTGAAGGAGAAGTTTTAATAACCGGATTTGACTTGATAGGCTTAGGTGTGATTTTTGAATTTTTAAGGTTGTTTTTCATAAAGAAGAAAAGCACAAAGTACATAGGGATCAGGACCAGGAATCCCATAACCATCCATTGAAAAAAATCTATCCGGATGTCTGCCAGCTTTTCCAGCATGCCGATGGCGATCAGATTAGGGGGACTGCCGATAGGAGTGCCAATTCCGCCGATGGAGGCTGCATAAGCAAGGGTTAGGAGCAGTGCTACTCCAAAAGAGAGTGTCCTTTTTTTCTCCTTGTCCTGGTGAAATGTTGATAGTACTCCCAGGGCCATAGGATACATCATGGCAGTGGTGGCTGTGTTACTTATCCACATTGACAGAAACATTGATGTTAGCCCTAAGGCAAATAAAATCCTTATGGGTTTATTTCTAATGGATTTTAATGTGAGGACTGCATAAGCAAGTTTAAGGTCGATTCCATGGACACACATGGCCCTAGCCAAGATAAAGCTACCCAGAAAGAGCAGTATTATAGGATTGGCAAATGGGCTTAATGCCTCTTTTACAGTTGAAATTTTAAGTATTGTTAAAAAAACGGGGATTAAGAGGGCTGTTACAGGAATCGGAATACATTCAGTCACCCACCAGACAACCACCAGGAGAAATACGGCCAAAAGGTCATGGGCTCTGGGATTTTCAGAAAGTATGGGAGCGAAATAGACTAGGATAAAAAGCAGAGGGCCGAGGATTAATCCGACTTTTTTTCTTATTTCCATTTATCCTGAACTACTCTAAAAAATATTGATATAATAATATATAGCAAAATGCAAATGGTTTCATTGTTGCATATTTTTATATCATTTGATCTGATTTTTGCTTAAGCTTTGTAATTAATTTATTATATAGTAAAATATCTTTAATTAGAAATAAGGGAATTTAAAATGAAAGCACTGATTATTATTTTAATCCTGGCGGTTGTCGGCTACTTTGCTTACACGAATTTATATACCCCGATGAGCGATGAAGAAAAAGCAGTAAAGAATTTAAAAGCTGAATTTGATAATGCTGCCGGCGAGATTATAAGAGCTGAGCGTATGGCCGGAACAACTGGCATAGCCGTAAATTTTGATGTCAACGACTCCGTTAATAAGATCAAGCAAGTAGTGAAAGAACTGAAAAAATTGAAATCCAGCTTACAAGAGGAATCGAGCATTCAAAAGGCAAAAAAACTGGAAGAAAAGATCAAGGAGTTTTACAAAAAATCAGGATTGGACTGATTGTTGCTTATTCCGGGAAAAATTAGCCTGAACTATTCATAAAAAAATGGCGATGTTTTTATTATTAGTTTTTTTGAAGGGATATCCAAGATTTTTTCAAAAATGATTATTTTGATGATTTTTCCGTTTTTATCTTTAATTTTAATCGCCATTTTTTACCATTTAGGCGAGCCGATCTTACCGCATCTGCTTCGTTACAGGGCACTTGCGGTGAAGGACCACAGCTGCGTACCCTGTGCCTCGCATCTGCAGCAACCTCGACTCGTGAATAATTCAGGTTAGTTTCTTATTCTTCAAAATTTTTAATGCTTTCCATGCTTCCAGCTATCATAAGAGTATCTCCCTTCTTAATTTTAAAATTTCCATGAGGTAAGGCAATAGTTGCAAGGGGACTTTTTTGTTTTACGTTTAGGAGTTCGACCCCATATTCAGTTCGCAAATTTAGCTCTTTTAAGGTCTTCCCCCAGCAAAAGGAGGGGGCAGAGAGATCTTTTAAAAAATATTCATCAGAAATCTTTTTAATATCCCTATTTTCAGAAAATTTTATCTTAGCAAGAAATGAACTTTTTGCCTCGATTCTCTTAATTTCTTGGTTGTAGGTTTCGATTAAGTCAGTCCTTTTCACTATGCCGATTATCTCTCCATTTTTTAGTACTGGCAGCTCATTTACATCATTCCTGCCAAAAACAGTCATAGTTTTTTCCAGCGTATCCTGTTCTAAAATTGCTTCAATAGGCTCATAAATGTCTTCGACTAATAAAAATCCTTCAAAAATATCCTTCTCTCCAATAGCAATTTTTAAATTGGAAAGAGTAATAATGCCTATATATTTATCTGCTTCATCAACGACGTGAAATATATTTATATTTTTTTCCATAACCTTGCTTATTAGATTTTTTAAAGGGGTGTTTTTCTTAACTACGACAAAATCTGACCTTATTATGTCTGAAACCTTAATCCTTTTTAATATATTTACTTCTATTCCTTGTTTAAAAAGAATCCCTTTTAATTTTAATTTCAATGTGTATATTGAGTATTCATTAAATACTTCGGAAAGAAGCGAAGCGATTATACAGGTGATCATAAGCGGTAGTATGATGTTATAATCCCCGGTAAGTTCAAAAATTATTATTATGGCGGTTAAAGGACCGTGGATTGCAGAAGAAACTACTCCCCCCATACCTACAAGAGCATATGCACCTGGTGTGATTCCTAATGATGGGAATAAGTAATTAAACAGGCTTCCCACTATGAAGCCGGCATAAGCACCCATAAATAAGGAAGGGGCAAAAATCCCTCCTGAGCCTCCGGAAGAAAGCGAAGTCGAAGTAGCAAATATTTTAATCAGGATCAGTAGCAGGGCAGTCCATAATACTAAATTCCCTTTTAAAGCCAAATCTATGGCTGTATAACCTGAACCCATTATGTGGGGGTAGAAGATTGCGATTGCCCCAATAATTATTCCCCCGAAAAAAGGTTTTATCATTTCATTAAGTTTTAGGTCCAACCATTTTTTTTCAAAATAGTAGAGGATTTTGATGAATAAGATGCCTACAATTCCACAAACTATCCCGAGGATCAAATAAAAAATTAGCTCCCAACCTGAATTCATAGAGTAAACCGGAACGGAAAAAATTGGTTTAGAACCTTCAATGCTGATGAAAACTAAATTTCCCATAACAGAAGCTACGATTATGGGGGCAAAGGAAGTGATGGCAAAATTTCCCAGGATTATTTCAGTTGCAAAGAGGGCTCCGGCAATGGGTGCATTAAAAGCAGCAGAAATCCCAGCAGCAGCTCCAGCGCCGACAAGCACCTTTAATTCGTTTTCTTTTATTTTAAAAATTTGGCCGATACTTGATGCAATGGAAGATCCTATTTGCACAATCGGTCCTTCCCGGCCAACTGGCCCTCCGGTTCCAATAGTAATAGAGGAGGCAAGTGCCTTAATAAACGCCACTCTTTTCCTAATAACTCCTCCCTTTAAAAACACCGATTCCATTACTTCCGGAACACCATGGCCTTTTGCTTCCCTGGCTCCTTTGAAAATAATGGGTCCTACTAATAGACCTCCAATGGCGGGAATCAGCAATATATAAAGAGAAGAAACATATTGCTTTATTTCCAGGAAATCTTTTACTCCTTTCCAGGAGATACTTTGAATTAAGCCAATTAATTTGCTGACTCCATAGGCGCCGAGTCCGGCAAGGGCACCGATAGCTATGGAAAGTATAATGATAAAAAAATGATGTCTTATACTTTTGAGCTTATGCTTTTTAACAAGGGTTGCCATTAATAAGAATCCTTTCTCCGGGAAATGTAATCTTTATCATAGCATCTTGGGTTGTTTCCGTCCAGATAGCAAGACTCTGGAGTTCTTAACCTTGACTCAGGGATATGTTAATAATAGAATTAAATGTTATGATATATGAAAGTATTGTTGTAGGTGCGTTAGAGACTAATTGTTACCTGGCATTTTGTGAAAACTCCCGAAAATGTGCGGTAATAGACCCGGGTGCTGATCCTGAAAAAATTTTCCGGATTATTGATGATAACGACCTGAAGCCGGTTGTGTTATTAAATACGCATGGGCATATTGACCACATCGGGGCCAATAAAGCTATAAAAGAAAAGTTTGGAATCCCGCTTTATATTCATAAAGCCGACGAAAAGATGTTAAAAAGCGCTTTGCAGTCAGGATTAGCTTTGCTTTTGGGTTCTAAAGCTTCTCCTGCACCGGATAAATTTTTTAATGAAGGAGACATAATCGATATCGGAGAGTCAAAGTTGGAGGTTATTCACACTCCTGGTCATTCTCCTGGCAGTGTGAGCTTTTTAACAGATACAGTCCTTTTTTCCGGGGATACACTTTTTTGCGGCGGGGTGGGCCGGACAGATCTTCCCGGTGGCTCATGGGATAAGTTAGTAAATTCAATTAGAAAAAAGATCTTGACTCTGCCCGATGAAACTCTGGTATTACCAGGACATGGTCCTGCTACTACAGTAGGACAAGAAAAAGAATCTAATCCTTATATCAAATGAGTAACCTTCCCTCATCTCCCGAGGGCATTCTGCGCCTTTTCCTTGAGTTTCTTTCTGTGGAAAAGGGGCTTTCCTCCAATACTATTCGGGCTTATTCCCATGACTTAAATAAATTCTTTCTGTTCTTTCAAAAAGAAAAGATTGCCTGGAATAAAGCCGGTGAAAATGATCTGATTAAATTCATTCATCAACAGAGTAGGGCAGGTCTTTCTTCCCGTTCCTTGGCCCGGCTGATTTCTTCTTTAAAAGCATTCTTCAGATTTTTAATCCTGGACGGAGTAATTAAAAAGAATCCTGCGGCTAATCTCAGTTCACCAAAAATATGGTTCAAACTGCCAAAGTTTTTAAAAGTAAAAGAAGTGGAGCGTCTTTTAAACCAGCCCGGAGATGAAGATATCCGTGGTATCAGGGATAAAGCGATGCTTGAATTACTCTATGCCACTGGTTTACGTGTATCTGAGCTGGTAAAATTGAAATTAAAGGACCTTAACCTTGATAATGGTTTTCTTATCTGTCGCGGGAAAGGGGGCAAGGAAAGAATTGTCCCCATGGGAAACTCAGCTTCTTCAGCGATAAAAAAATACCTTAAAGAAGCTCGCTGGCAGTATGTCAAAAAGCACAATGATTTTGTGTTTTTAACATTAAGAGGTGGGTGTTTTACTCGGCAGGGATTTTGGAAACTCCTTAAAGGCTATGCCTTAAAGGCCGGATTGGGAAGGAAGATCAGCCCTCATATGCTGCGCCATTCTTTTGCTACCCACATGCTGGAAAGAGGGGCAGACCTTCGCTCGATTCAGCTTATGCTGGGACACAGTCAAATAACTACAACCCAGATATATACGCAGGTCAGCCGAAAAAAATTATGTCAGGTATATAATAAGTATCACCCCCGTGCTTAAACAATCTAATAATATGGAGGAAAATTGAAAATTTGGTATAGTATTCGAAATAGATTTTTGGCTGGTCTATTGATTTTGGGGCCTATTGGTCTTACAGTCATTGTTTTGCGCTGGATTTTTAATGTGTTTGATGGGCTTGTGGGACCCTATCTTAAGGAGCATGTGGAATGGTATTTTCCTGGTCTTGGGATTATATTTACTGTGCTCGCTGTTTACTTGATTGGATTTTTAACTGCGAATTTGGTAGGAAGGAAATCCATTAAGCTGCTTGACAGGATTATCCTTCGCCTGCCGATTATAAAAGTAGTCTATTCAACAACCAAAGGGATATTCCAAGCCTTTTCAATCAAAGAAAGGAGTAATTTCAAGAAAGCTGTATTTCTTCAATACCCTAGGAAAGGATTGTGGACATTGTCGTTTGTAACTGGAACTACCTCAGGGACTAAAGGTGAAGAATACTATTCTGTTTTTGTGCCGTCCACACCGCTGCCGACGACCGGATTTGTGCTGTTTGTCAAAAAAAAAGAAGTTATTGATGCTAAATTTTCTGTTGAACAGGGTTTGAAGTTACTTGTCTCCGGCGGTATGGTCATTCCTGATACAATTGCCCTGTAAATTAATATAATTTTACCGAAAATCCTAGGCAATAAAGTAAATGCAGTAAAGCATTAGACACGGATGGACGCGGATAGACACAGATAAGACTAAAACGTTGAGTTCTTTTCCCGATGAATCGGCAAAACAAATCAACCATCATCACTTCGCACTGCGAAGTAAAAACCAGGAAATGTGAGGGTAGGGTTTTCATTTTGTGCTCCTGCGCAAATTGGAACATGCTTTTTGTTTTTTGGGTGCAAGCCAAAAAAGAAAAAGCATCTTAATCTTATCCGTGTTTATCCGCGTTAATCAGTGTCCATAATGTTTTTTTATTTACTATTTTTAGTATAGTAGTATTTCAGGATAGTTCTTCTAAGGTTGCAAAAGCCTTACGTAATTGGGGAATTACTATTGAGCCTCCGACTACCAGGGCCACATTAAAAGCTTCATAAAGCTGTTCATCTGAAAAACCCAGTTCAACACACCGGGTAAGATGATAGGTGATGCAGTCATTGCACCTCAGCGCTAGGGATGCAGCCAAGCCCAAAAGCTCTTTTGTAGAAGCAGGCAGGGCACCGTCTTTGTAGGCATTTTTATCAAGAGCGAAAAAACGCTTTAGCTCAAGGTTGCCGGAGTTTAATATACGTTTGTTCATCTCCCATTTTATCCTCCCTGATTGATCGCCAGTATAAAAATGTCGCTGCGAATGATACTTAGAAAATTGTAAATAGTAAATGACAAGATGAAATTCTGGCTGGAAGCGGTTGACAGAGACTGGCGCGTATGCTATTGTGACCCCTCAGTATTAAAAATAAACTATATAGTTTAATAATTAAACCAATAGGCTAATACAATGAAAAATAATGATTTAAGAGCTGAAAGAAAATTAAAGCGAAAAAGAGAAAATAAGAAATTTATCCTGGAAGCGGCTGAGAAAGTGTTCAGCCAGAAAGGTTACAGTCAGGCTACTGTTGATGATATTTCAGATGAGGCTCAGTTTTCCAAAGCCACTATTTACCGGTATTTCGATAGTAAAAGTGACATTTTTTCAGAGATAATAATGGCTTCTTTTCTGGAAGCTCGCAAGAATATTTTGAGGATAAGCAAGAAAAACCAAAGCGCGGAAGAGCGAATAGAAGAACTCATTAAATTTATTCTCTCATATTTTCGAAGCAAGAAAAATAGCGCCCGGATATTTCTGATGGAAAGATCCTCCATGAAGCAGATTTTAGGTATGGATATTGATAATCATGCTATGCCAATAGACTCAAAACAGCCCATTCCTGATAATTATCTGAAAATAATGAAAGATATCTTTGAAGCAATGTGTACGATCATTCAGGAAGGAATCGATTCCGGAGAATTCCGCAGGGTCGATACCAGGGAAGCTTGCTTTGTTTTAGGCGCTATGCTGCGCGGTTGCAATTTCAAGGGACCATTACATGAGAAAGAATATTCGATCGAGCAAAGCACAGAACTTGTTTATAGCTTTTTTCTAAATGGCCTTAAGAAAAAAACAGGTTAACCTGGATTATTCACGAATCGACATTTTTTATGAATAGTACAGGTTAATTAAGGAGTTTATATATGAAGAATATAAAAAAATACTGTTTAATCCTTTTTGTGCTTCTAATTGGCGTAAATTTTTCTTTTTCCCAGGAGAAAAGGATACTGACTTTGGAAGACAGTCTTAATATAGCTTTGAAACAGAATCCTTATCACCTGGCCTCTCAGAAAAAAGTGGATGCTGCTAAATCAGGGGTAAGAGAAGCTGTCTCCGGTTTTCTGCCCTCTCTTAATGCTCAGGGGTTATATACTTTGGATGAAAAAGCTATGGAATTGGAATTTCCTTCCATGATCCCCGGTCAACCTCCTCAGAGAGTCGAGATCGACTTTACCCGGGATTATCAGTTTACCATGTCTTTGTCTGTACCTCTTTATACAGGGGGGCGGTTGACTTCTGGATTTAAACAGGCAAATTACAATGTTGATGCTGCTAAGGAAGCTGTCCGGCAATCCCGTCATGCTACTGTTTTCAATACCAAAAAGGTATTTTATGGGATTTTGCTGGGGGAAGAATTTGTTAAGGTTTCGGAAGAGGCTGTTGCTTTAGCTGAAAAACTCCACAACAATATCAAGATCCAGCATGAAGTCGGCCTTGCCTCTCAGTTTGACCTTTTAAGGTCTGAAGTTCAACTGGCCAATTTAAAGCCGCAGTTGATCAAAGCCAGAAATAATTTAAAGATCATGAAGCTTAATCTAAAGACGATATTGGGAATGGAGCAGAAAAAAGAGATAGAAGTCCAGGGTCAATTGACTTATGAAGCAGTAGAACCCGACCTTGATGCCTGCCTGGTTAAAGCTATGCAGAACCGGCCAGAGCTCAAACAGCTTGGCTTCCAGAAAAGAATTGCCGGAGAAGGTTTGAAAATGGCACGTGCTGTAGGACTTCCTTCCGTAGCTATTTCTGGCCAGTACAATTACTGGGCTGATAAATTAAATTTCAATAAGGATACTTGGTCGAATTTTTATCAGATGAATCTGACCCT
>CBFDDY010000061.1:0-10316 GCA_965603705.1 uncultured bacterium
GGCCATTTATACTTTAAAAATAATTTCTGGACCTGGCGGGAGATTCCTTTGATATTTTTAGAAAATTTCTTATTAAAAATATCAAGAAAATACCTGCTAAGAAGCGGAATATCTTCAGGTTTTTCCCTTAAGGAGGGAAGGTGGATCTCTACTTTATTAAGACGGTGGTATAGGTCTTCTCGAAATATTTTATCCTTTATGCAATCTTTAAGGTTTCTATTTGTTGCGGCAATTATTTTCACATTGACTTTTTTTATTTCATTGGAACCTAAAGGGCGGTATTGCTGGTATTCTAAGGCTCTAAGCAGTTTTGCTTGAACAGAAACAGGGATTTCAGCGATCTCATCTAAGAAAATGATTCCATTGTGGGCTTCCTCAAACAGGCCCTTCCTATTTTTGTCAGCGCCTGTAAAGGCTCCTTTAACATATCCAAAAAGCTCTGATTCAAATAAAGTAACTGGGATGGAGACACAATCACAGATGATAAGTTTATTTTTTGTTATCTGGCTGCAAGCGTGTATGGCATTGGCTATCATTTCTTTTCCAGTTCCGGTTTCGCCTGTGATCAAGACAGTTGAAAAGTATTTAGCTATTTTTTCAATTAAAGAAAAAATTTCCAGCATATAGGGGCTTTTACCAACGATCCCCTGGAAAAGATATTTTTCCTCCAGGCGTTTTTCCAGTTGATAGGTATCTTTACGTAATTCCTTTTTGTCATTGATCTCTTGAAAAGCATGGTGCAAGTCTTCTTTCTTAAAAGGTTTTGTAATATATTCAGTTGCTCCAGCCTTTATCAGCTCCATAACTTTATAACTTGGAAGAAGGCTGCCGGCGAGAATAATATCCAGCATTGCATCAGATTTTTTTAGCTCTCTGAGAATGGCAATTCCATTAAATTCGTCCCTGTCTATGTCGATGATGATTATATCCGTGTTATGTTCTTTGATGAAGGCAAGGATTTCTTTTAAATCTTCCGAATAAAACACTTCACAATTAGCGATTAGTTTGGAATTAGAAGCTAAGTCATAGGAGGTTATGTCTTTATCTACAATTACTAGATTCATTCTCTATCCCTTTATCTTATTTTACTCAGGATAATATCTTTACCGATATATTATCAGTTTATTAAAGCCATTACAAACACTTTGGCTTGACAATAATGGGATTTTCCGCTAATATACCTAATTCTTAATATGGAGAAAAAATATACAACATATAGTATAAGGAAAACAAAGAGGTAGGATATATAGTTTTATTTCTTGACAAAAGGGCTTTAATTAGATACATTTCTATTAAATTCATTTAATAATTCAGCAAAATGAAAAAATTCCTGTGTAAAAACCTGAAGTACTTTATCGCTATTTCCATTTCTCTTTTTCTCCTGGGTGGACAGCCAGTTGAATTTGGAGAAGATAAGAATATTTTTCAAGGATTTTTAATTCCAAAGCCGATAATACGCATAGGGCTGGGAGTAAATCTCGATCAGATAAAAATATCAGCTTCTTCCGGGATGAAGGTCTACGAGGTTATCAATAATTACAAACTTATAGCGGAAGATATTGATGAAGTATTTGTTAAAGGATTTAGAGAAAAACTGAAAGAAAAATACACAATTCAAGTTGACCGTGCTAAAAGCAAAAAGGAAGCAGAGATTATTGCCCAGAGTCTAAAAATGAAGATCGAACAGAAGGTTTATGTCAGGCAAACTGCAGAAGATGGATTTTATGGCAGGTTTAAAATAATTGTGGGAGATTTTATAACTAGAGAGGATGCTGTAAATTATATAGGGAAACTAGGGGAGCTTGGGATTGAAGATACCTGGATTTTACGAGAGGAAATCACCAATGAGGAATCCAAACCTCTGTGGATTATGGTGGAGGATGAATTTAAAAGCCTGAGTGATAACACAGAGCTTTATTTTATCCCCAGTAATCCTCAGAGTTACCTTTCCTACAAGGGAAGGGATTATCGTGGTATTTTAACTCTGAAAGCTTTAGCTAGCGGGATAGTTCTGGTGAATACCATTTATATAGAAGATTATCTTAAAGCTGTTGTTCCCAGCGAGCTCTCGCCTTACGATTTTCCTGAACTTGAAGCACTAAAGGCTCAAGCCATTGCTGCTCGAACTTATGCTATAAGAAATATGGATTCAAATGCTGACCTCGGATATGACTTGTGCGATACTCCAAAATCTCAGTTTTATCTCGGCATGAATGCAGAGCATCCTATAAGCAATCAAGCAGTCAGGGAGACAAAGGGAGAGGCTGCTGTATACAGAGGGAAATTGATCAATGCCCTTTATACCAGTACTTGTGGAGGGAGGACTGAGGATGTAGAAAATATTTTCTCTGGGCCGGCTCTTCCTTATCTTAGAAGTACAAGTTGTGTATATGAAAAGCAAAGAGAATGGCAGATTGAGAGCAATAAGTCTTTTGCTCCTATCTATGTCAAAGGGGAAAATATCAGCCCGGAAGTCGCCTCCCTTATAAGCCTGGGAGTTATTCCGCCAAAAATGCGCCCGGATTTTTTCGATGAATTGATCTCTGTTTCGGAAGCAGAATCTTGGCTCAGAAGTGCCAGTGCATTACTTGGTAAGAATCATAATCTAAACAAAAATACTTCAAAAAAATCTTCTTTTAGCTTGGAAATGTTTGTTGATATGGTTATAGAAATGTTTGCTTGGCAGGGCAGGGTAAGTAATCTATTACTTGAGAGCGAGAAGGATTTTATTCTAAAAAATAAGGGAGAATGGGCAGAGAAGACAGAAGGTAATGCGGCCTATCTCATTCAGTCAGGTATTCTTCCTTCTTTTGATAAAATCGGCAGTCCCCACAGAGCCCTCACGAGGGGGGAGGTTGTCTTGTATCTCTGGAAAGTTGTGCAAAGCTATAAAAATTTTACAAAGGAAGGAATATTCAAAGCTAAACATGAAGATAAGGTCGAATTGGAGATGGAAGAGGATGTGCTGCAGCTGACCCTATCTCCGGATATTTTTCTAATAAGAAACTACAATGGGATATATTCTTTTGTATCTCAACTTAAGGTTCTGGGCGGAGAAAAAGTAAAGTGGATTGAAACTGAGGGAGAAGTTCTCCTTATGGAAATTATTTATCCTCCTTATTCTAACATTTTAGATCGAAGCTCTACCTATCATAACTGGCAGGAAAGAATTTCCCGGGAAGATTTAAGTAAGAGGATAAACCAGTATTATCCAGTAGGAGAGTTAGAGGATATAGTCTCTCAAAAAAGGGGGAGTTCAAAGCGGGTAATTGAACTTCTAATAAAAGGAAGTAATCCTTCTGTCCTGGTTAAAGGCTTGAGGATTCGGAGGGTTCTGGGTCTGAGGGATACCCTTTTTATTATTGACCGGGAATTTGATGAAGCCGGAAAAGTAAAATATTTTACTTTCAGAGGGAAAGGCTGGGGCCATGGAGTAGGATTGTGCCAGATCGGGGCCTTTGGAATGGCCCAGGCCGGAGCTAATTACAAGGAAATATTAAAAAAGTATTATCGCGGCATCAAAGTAGATACTATCTATTAAATCAACCCCCCCCATTTTTTCTTATGCTTTTAGGCTATAAGAAAGAATCAGGTCAGTTGATACGAAAACACGCGTATTTTCCCCAGCGTGGAAAATCCGCTCGGATACAGTCTTCGCTCCCCTCGAGATTCTCTCGAGGAACCATGCCCGCTCATCCTTGCTCACGGTTTTCTTAATCAATTAACCTGATTCTTTTTACCGTTCTTTTATTAAACATGGTTTTCATCTTATTCCTATTTCCCTTCTTCTCAGTTGCTTTTTGTAAGCAATTAGCATAAAATTCTCTATTCTAACTTTGAAGAAATAATTATGACAACAGACAGAAAAGAACCGAGTGTAAGCTTAGCTCTTATTCCGGTTGTTTTTTTGATCGGAGCCTTATTTGCGATTATTGTTATCCTTAAACAGACTGCCCATATCCCTCTTATTTTGGGTGCTTCAGCTGCAGCTGGAGTAGCGGTTTATTTAAAGTACCCCTGGAAGGAAATTCAAGACGGGATTGTAAATGGTATCAATTTAGCTATGGCAGCTATCCTGATTCTAATAGTTGTTGGAACTTTGATCGGGACCTGGATTTCAGGGGGCATTGTCCCTGCTATGATCTATTATGGACTAAAAGCGCTCTCTCCCGGGATATTTCTGGCAGCAACCATGGTAATATGTTCTATTGTTTCGCTTGGCACTGGCTCTTCCTGGTCAACAGCAGGTACGGTTGGGGTTGCCCTTATTGGAGTAGGACAGGGATTGAATATTCCAGCGCCTATGGTAGCAGGAGCAATTATTTCAGGGGCTTATTTTGGAGACAAAATGTCGCCTCTTTCCGATACTACAAATTTAGCTCCGGCTGTAGCAGGTACGGATTTATTCTCGCATATAAGGCATATGGTTTATACGGTTGTTCCGGGTTATATTATAGCCTTGATTCTATATGCTTATTTAGGAACAAAATTCTCAGGGGGCGCTCTCACTTCTCAAAATATTGAAACTATGTTGTCAACTATAAAAGCGAACTTTTTTATCCACCCTATCTTGTTGCTGCCGCCAGTTTTGGTAATTGTCATGGTCATATTTAAAATACCACCGCTGCCAGCCCTCTTAGGGGGAACTCTTTTGGGAGGGATTTTTGCTGTAGTAACTCAATCTAAATCTCTGGGAGATGTGATCCAGGCTGCCCATTCCGGATATGTTTCTGATACAGGCGTAGCTATGGTGGATGAACTGCTTTCCCGGGGCGGACTTCTGAGTATGATGGAAACTGTTGCCCTAATAATATGCGCTCTTTCTTTTGGCGGGATTATGGAGAAAACCGGAATGTTGAGAGTCCTGGCAGGAGCGCTTCTTAAGTATGTCAAGCGGACAGGCACTCTGGTAACAACGGTTGTCTTCAGTTGTATAGGAATGAATATACTTGCTGCTGACCAGTATATTGCTATTGTTGTTCCTGGAAGGATGTTTAAAAGTGCTTTTGAGGCAAAGGGCCTCCATCCAAAAAATCTTTCCCGAATTCTTGAAAACTCGGGGACTTTGACCTCCCCCCTTATTCCCTGGAACAGCTGCGGCGCGTTTATGGGGGCAACATTAATGGTGAGTCCTATTGCCTATCTTCCTTATGCCTACCTTAATCTTTTGGTTCCATTGATTTCCATTTTCTTTGGTTATACTGGGATAACAATGGAAAAAATTGACAAATAAGCTGGATTATTCAGGAGTCGAGGTTGCTGTAGATGAGAGGCGCAGGGTATGAAGCTGTGATTCTTCACCGCGAATGCCCTGCAACGAAGCAGATGCGGTGAGATCGGCTCGCCTGAAAGGTAAAAAGTGCCGATGATAAAATTAGATTTTGTTTTTATGAAGAAAGCAGCGGCAATTTTTATGAATAGTTCAGGGGAGTAAAGGTTTACTGTTATAATTGTAGTTTCAAAAAGCGAGGGAATGAATGATTTTTGGGTTAGGTATTGATATTATCGAGGTGGATAGGATAAAAAGGCAGATTTCAAAAGGAAATAGGTTCAAAGAAAGGATATATACTTCAAGAGAAATAGCTTATTGTGAAAAAAAAAAGAATAAATCCCAAAATTATGCTGCCCGCTTTGCTGCTAAAGAAGCATTTTTTAAAGCTATGGGAATGGGATGGAGAGGCGGATTAACTTTTAAGGATGTAGAAATAATCAATGATAAGTTGGGCAAGCCTGAAATAGTTGTGCATGGGAAAGCAAAGCAGCTGATGGCAAAGGAAGGCATAAAGCATATTCATGTCTCCTTATCACATATAAAGGATTTAGCAACTTCGATTGTAACTCTGGAAAAATAAAAGAGGAAGGGAAATGGGGAAAGGAGATCGGAGATACTTCAACCCTTGAAGATGAGGAGTGATTAAGCATAAAATAGGACTATCTTTTGGCTTAAACTTATATAAAAGGAGTGAGAAATGGAAGACATTAAAAAAACCGTTTTAGAATATGTAATTGAAGAGTATCTTGAAGATGAGAAGGAACTCACTTATGATAGTCCGCTTATTTCCGGGGGTATTATAGATTCTTTTTCCATGGTTTCTTTAAAAAGGTTTCTCGAAAGCAAATACAAGATCTCTATCCCGGATGAGAAAGCCACTCAGGAAACATTTGATACTGTTGATAAGATTAGTGAAGTTGTTAAGGAATTTGTTAAGGAATAATTTAAGCAGGAGCAATAACATGAGTTATAGTAATAAAGTCAAAGGGATATATAAGCAACAATTAAAAGATATTGAGGATAAAGGAACATTCAAAGAGGAAAGGTTTATCCGTTCTTCCCAGGATGCTTATATTGAAGTTGAATTTCCAAAAGGTACTAAAGTTAAAAAAGTCATTAATATGTGTTCGAATAATTATCTGGGGCTCTCAAGTCATCCCGAGGTTATCAAGGCTGCTCACGAGGGATTAGACTACCGTGGATATGGGATGTCTTCTGTCCGTTTTATTTGCGGGACTCAGGATATACATCATGAGCTGGAGCAGAAAGTCACAGAATTCCTGGGAACAGAGGACACTATACTTTTTTCCTCCTGTATGGATGCAAATACCGGAGTTTTTGAAGCTATTTTGACCGATGAAGACATAATGATATCCGACCGCCTGGTTCATGCCTCGATTATTGATGGGATCAGGCTCTGTAGAGCCCCACATGACATATTTAAACACTCCAATATGAGTCATCTGGAGAAAAAACTTCAGTTACATGCAGATAAAAGATTAAAAGTTGTTATCACAGATGGAGTTTTCTCCATGGATGGAGATGCGGCGAGGCTGGATGAGATGGTCGACCTCTGTAAAAAATATGATGCGATGCTGTTTGTAGATGATTCCCATTCCACCGGTTTCATTGGGAAAACCGGAAGAGGCACTCATGAGAAATACGGAGTGGTGGGTAAGATAGATATCATCACCACTACTTTTGGCAAGGCCTTAGGCGGTGCTTCCGGGGGTTGTGTTTCCGGCAGAAAGGAGATAGTTGAGGTGTGCAGGCAAAAAGCCCGTCCCTATCTTTTCTCTAATACGATCGCTCCGGTGGTAGTATCAGGAGTTTTAAAAGTCCTTGACATTCTTTCTCAAAGTACAGAGCTCCGTGATAAGCTTGAGAAAAATACTGAATACTGGAGGAAGGGCTTAACTGAAGCAGGTTTTATGCTTGAGGAAGGGGATACTCCCATTGTCCCGATTATGCTTTTTAATGCTAGGCTTGCTCAGAATATTTCCCGGGACCTTTATGAGGAAGGTGTTTATGCGATTGGATTTTTCTTTCCAGTGGTTCCAAATGGAAAGGCGCGGATCCGGACTCAGATCTCGGCTGGACATGAGATCGAACAACTGGATAAAGCTCTGGAAGCTTTCCTTAAAGTAGGGAAGAAATATGATGTCCTTGGTAAAAGCAAGCAGGAGATCATTGCTCAATACGGGCTTTAAAGAAAATTTAGCTTTCCGGCTGCATGGCGTTTTTGCAGCACAGCGAGCATATCTTTTGTCATTGAGGCTAAATTATAGGCAGGATGCCAATTCCATTCTTTACGGGCAGCAGAGTCATCAATAGATTTAGGCCAGGAATCAGCAATTTCTTGACGATAATCCGGCTTATAATCGATAGTAAACTCCGGTATGTGTTTTTTGATCTCGGCCGCAAGCTCTTCTACCTTAAAGCTTATGCCGGCAATATTGAAATTGGAATGATGTTCAAGCCGGGAAAAGTCGGTTTCCATAATATCGATAGTCGCTTTTAAGCAATCTGGCATATACATCATGGGAAGCATTGTGTTTTTATTGACAAAGCAGGTATATTTTTTATATTTGACGGCAGCATAGAAAATCGCAACTGCATAATCTGTTGTTCCTCCGCCCGGGAGGGTCTCATAACTTATGATGCCGGGATAGCGGCATCCGCGTATATCAAGTCTGTAGTGCTGGACATAATAATCACAGATGAGTTCTCCTGCGACCTTTGTAACGCCGTACATGGTTTTTGGTTTTAATACTGTCTCCTGAGGAGTAAGTTCTTTTGGTGTTTCCGGTCCGAAAACTGCAATGGAACTGGGAACAAAGATTTTTTTGACATTAAGCTCTCTGGATGCTTCTAAAATATTGTGAATGCCGTAAATATTGACATCCCAGGCAAGCTGGGGGTTTTTTTCTCCTGTCGCTGATAAAATTGCGGACATGTGATAAATAGTATTGATTTGATATTTTTTTATGATCTCTTTTAAGCGAGTGGGATTGGTTACATCCAATTTTTCATAGGGGCCGGAATCATTTAAAACTGGAGGAATGTCAGTCTTAATATCAGTTGCCAGGACATTCTCAGGCCCGAACTTTTTTCTCAGAAGAGGGGTTAATTCCGAGCCGATCTGACCGGCTGCTCCGGTTACGAGGATCTTTGTTTGCGCTTCTGTCATTTTAGGGCTGCTGGAATATAATTTATCATGAAAGGATTATAATTGACTGAGTCTTCATGTCAACTCAAACATTGATGCAGCCCTCTTCATTAGAAAAACAAAATTTGACACTGAGGCCGCTGAGGGCACGGATTAAAGCGATAAAGCATTAGACGCGGATCTTCGCGGATTTATACGGATAAGACTAAGATGCTTTTTATTTTTGGCTTGCAGCCAAAAATAAAAAGCTATTTTCAGTTTTGGGTAAGGCCCAAAATGTAAACCTTTTTTCACCTTTCAGGCGAGCCGAGATGAAATTCTCTTGTAGCTGGAGCAAGCACAAACTACACCTGAATTTCATTTTCCATTTACTATTTTCCATTTTCCAGGTACTATACATATCGACATTTTTTATGAATACCTCAGATCAGATTGCCTTAGTGACCGGCAGCACCCAGGGACTCGGCCGGGATATTGCTCTCAGCCTGGCAGATACAGTAAGTGGGGTAGCAGTTCATTTTAATAAAAATTCTAAAGCTGCAGAAGAAGTTGTTGCTGAAATAAAAAAGAAAGGGAAAAAAAGCGATGCTTTTAGGGCGGACCTTACAAGTGAGCGAGAAGCTGTAAATCTCATTGAAGAGGTGGAAAAATATTTTGGGAAAATCGATATATTAGTGAATAATTTCGGTCCTATCCTTTTCAAACCTTGGGAAAAAGTAACCTCAGAAGAATGGAAAGAGGTTTTTCAGGGAAACCTTTTAAGTGCTTTGTTTTGCTTAAAATCAGTTCTTCCCAGCATGAGAAAAAGAGGCTGGGGAAGAATTATAAATCTTGGTTACAGCCGGGTGGAACAGCTTACAGCATTTCCTACCATTACTCCTTATGCTGTTGCCAAAGCCGGTCTTTTGATATTAAGCCGCACTATTGCAGCAGCCGAAGCTTCTTCAGGGATTACAGTCAATATGGTTTCTCCGGGCTTGGTTGAGGGCGGATTCCTTCCCAAACACAATGATGTTCCCTCTGGCCGGTTGGGGAAATTCACAGATGTATCTCAAGCAGTTGTCTTCCTCTCATCTTTAGAGGCAGGATATATAACCGGCAATAACCTGGTGGTCGCAGGAGGCTGGAAGCTTTAAAAGGAAGAAAAAGTATTTACTCAGAGTCTTAAGAGTGATACTTTTAATGCTTATAAATTCATATCCAAATAATAGGAGGCCTTTATGAATCGCAAGGCTAGCTTAAGAACAGCCATTGTCATAATGGTTGGTGTTTTTTTGGGTGCATCTTTTAATGCACCGGTGCAGGCCAAAAAAACGAAAAAAAAAGAGATCATCAAGAACACAGATTCCCAGCTTCGTCTTGATTGGTTTGCCGCACATCAGGAGCTGGCGGAAAATTCACCTTTCAAAAATCAGAAATGGTCGCATATCGGTCCGACTAATGTCAGCGGCCGCTGCACAGACGTCGTTGCTGTGAGACCCAAGGGGGAGAATTATACGATCTATGTAGCCACAGCATCGGGCGGTGTCTGGAAAACCGTTAATGAGGGGACGACTTGGGAACCTATTTTTGAACATGAAGCCACGGCTTCGATCGGAGATATCGCGTTGGCTCCCTCCAATCAGGATATCATCTGGGTCGGATCAGGTGAGGCCAATATCTTCCGCAGTTCCCAGCACGGTGCCGGCATTTACAAATCGATCGATGCCGGGAAGACCTGGCAGCATATGGGGCTGGCCGGTACTTTAACGATCGGGCGGATTGTTGTTCACCCGACCAATCCCGACATCGTTTATGTTGCTGCGGGCGGTCATGAATGGACTGACAATAAAGAGCGGGGTTTGTTCAAAACCACCGACGGCGGTAAAACTTGGA
>CBFDDY010000062.1:0-10314 GCA_965603705.1 uncultured bacterium
GCCCCTGTTGTTTTTCTGGCAAATCCAAAAGGTGTAAGTAAACATGAGCCGGACAAACATATTATAAGGACTGGAAATAAACCGGAAGGGTATTTTGTTTTAAGCAAAAAGATTACTGAATATTATAATAAAATTATTTCCCAATCTGCAGATTGGGATAAATTAGTAGTAGAAGAAAAAAAATATGAAGCAGCTGAAAAAGAGCGTTTAAACTATGTTGCGGCAACCCGGGCAAAAAACTGTCTTATCATAAGCACATATTCCGGGTATTTAGGGGATAAAAAGGCATGGGGGAGTTTAGATAGCTTTCTAGAGAATGTAAAAGAGATTAAAGAACCTAAGTCTCTTTCTCAAGAAGATATTTCCTTTCTGGCTGAAAAGCTGATTTTAGAAGAAGGGGAATGGAAAGATGCAAAAAAAGAAATTAAACAGCGCCTTAAGGCTCTTCATAAACATAGTTATACAATCGATAGTGTAACTAATGTCGCAAAAGCAGGAAGAAAGCGTCCTGGCTGGCAGGAAAGCGGGGGCGGGGGCTATAAATGGGGAAATGTTGTCCACCACATGTTGGAAGCTGTTGGAAAAGGAGAAACTGAAAATCTGCCCTTAAGAGCGGAAAATGCTCTTACGGCAGCAGAAATAGATATAGGAGAAATGCCTAGATTACTGTCTCTTATCGATTCGATTATGAACTCTGATTTCTGGAGCAGAGTCATTAAGTCAGATAAAAAGTTTTTTGAAGTGCCTTTTTCCTTAAAAGTAGATGACGGCAAAAAAAATAATCCTTATATCCTGACAGGGGCAATTGACCTTATATTTCGTGAGGGAGATGGATGGATTATTGCTGATTATAAAACAGATAGAATAACAGGCGACCTGGAAGATTTTATCTCGTATTATTCATCCCAGATAAAAGAATATTGTAAATACTGGGAAAAAATAACCGGACAAAAAGTAAAAGAAGCCGGCCTCTATTTCACTTCGATAAATAAATGGGTAATGATTAGATAAAAATATTCATAATAGGCTTATTTCTCCCTATATTATTTAATATCAATAACTTACAAAGCTATAATCAATTACCTATTTTAAATGTCGGCATGCCGACATTTTGTAATGCTATTATCTTTAATTTTTGATTATTTTCTTTTTTTCTTGCTATTTAATTTTATTTTATATAAATTTATTACATCTTTCAGCAAATCGGAGAACGTATTTGATAATAGCTATTGCAAATCAGAAAGGCGGAGTAGGGAAGACTACTACAGCATTAAATATATCTGCTGCGCTTGCTTTTATGGGGAGAAACACTCTTATTGTTGATACTGACCCTCAGGCAAACAGTACTCTGTCTTTTGTAGAAGATCCTTATAAATATGAAAAATCACTATATGATGTTTTAATCGATAGCAATAAAAATTTAAAAGAAATTATTGTAAAATCTACTATACCTGGTTTAGATGTCGCAATATCCCGGATTTCCATGGCTAAATTAGAGCCAGCGCTTTTAGGTGATATTGATGGGCATTATCGAATGAAAGATGCTATTGGAAAAATAAAGAAAAATTATGATTTTGTAATTATAGATACTGCTCCTACATTAGGACTAATAACTTTAAATGCCTTAGTTGCTGCAGATGCTGTGATCATTCCCATTCAATCTTCTTATCTCTGCCTGGAAGGAACTGACGACCTCCTTGAAACTATCGAAAAAGTTAAAAAAGTAGCAAACGCAAAATTAAGCATAATTGGAGTATTAATCACTTTACATGATAAGCGGACAAATATTTCCAGAGATGTAGTCGAAAGAATTAAATCTGTTTTTGGAAATAAAGTATTCTCTACAGTAATATCAAAAAGCGTTAAACTTGAAGAAAGTCCTGCTTATAAAGAATCAATCTTCACTTTTGCTCCGAATTCAGTAGGTGCAAAGCAATATCAAGAAGTAGTTGAGGAGTTATTGGATCGTGCAAAGAACTAAAAAAAGCGGTTTGCCTGACTCGATCAACATGCGTCATGATGGTCATTTTGTAGAAATAATTTCAGAAAGAACTGCCGGACCAAGCATAAGAATGATATCAATTAATAAAATTAAGCCTAATCCCCATCAAGCAAGAAATGAGCTTGGCAATATTAATGAATTAGTAGCTTCTATCAAGGAAAAAGGTGTTCTTGAGCCTATTTTAGTAAGGCCAAAAGATGGGAAATACGAAATAATAGCCGGAGAGCGGCGTTATATGGCTGCAAAAGCTGCAAAATTAAGAGAAATGCCTTGTATAGAGATGAATATTGAAGATAACGAAGCTATGGAAATCTCTCTTATCGAAAATCTTCAGAGAAAAGACCTTGATGTATTTGAAGAGGCTGACGGACTAAGCGCATTATCTGAGATGTATGGCTATAATCATAATCAAATTGCAGAAAAAATAGGAAAAGCAAGATCTACTATAACAGAAATAATAAATTTAGCAAAAATACCCATAGAAATAAGAGAAATATGTAGGAAAAATAGTATTGATAGTCGTACAACATTAATAGAAATATCAAAGCATAAGAACAAAAAAAATATGTTAGAGCTAATTAGAGCAATAAGTGAACGTGATTTAAAACGTGAAGACACAAGAATGCTTTCTAAGGAAATAAAAGGTACAGATGCAACAAGTATTAAGCGTTATGTTTACAATTTTATCCCAACTGTAGAAAAAAACTGCAAGATTAGAATTGAATTTAAGAAGCAAAAAGTAAATAAAAGTGAAATTATTAGTATTCTTAAGGAAGCAATAGAGAAATTGCTGAAAAGCTGATCTTTTATTAAAATCCAAGATTAGAGATTTTAAGTAAAATTATGTATTTTTTAGTTATGTTAATAAATTAGTTTACATAATATACCTTATGCGACACAATATTTAGATAATATATATCTCATTTAGATTCAATCATTTAGGTTTTTACTCAGCCTGTGGATATCTTTTTGCCCTGATTTTGGGCAGTTGTGGAAAAATTATACTTTGTTAATTTAATATCAGTTTAATTCTTTTATATTATATCTTGAAGGGATCGAATTAAAGGCGGTAAATCAAAATTTACTGTATCCCAAAGTAAATCATAATCGATTATATCATATCCATGAATAAGGCGGTTTCTCATTCCAATAATTTGACTCCAGGGAATATCTTTATTTTTTTGCTTTGTAGCTGTTGATACTCGATTTGCTGCTTCCCCGATAATTTCCATAAGTCTGGTTAATGCCAATTGCATCATTCGATTATTCCCTAATTCTTTCCTGCTTGAATTACTAAGAATCTCAACAGCTTCTAAAGCATTATTAAGCATGTCCCTAAGGCTAACCTGCTCATCATGCTTGCTCATAATGAACCTCCGCTAGATCTAAAACTTCTTCCCGGAAATGAGGATTTAATCCCTTTACCGTGTGTATTTCTACTTTATATCCAATTATTTTACTTAATTCAATTTCAATGCCGGCCAGAGTAATGAGCCCCACATTAGCTCTGGATTCGAACTCTATAAGTACATCAACGTCGCTTTCCGGACCAAAATCTTTGCGAAGAACAGAACCAAAGAAAGAAAGTCTGCGAATTTGATTGCGTTTACAGAAATCTTTGATTTTAATATCAGGTAAGTCTATTTTTAAACTCATTTTTAAATCTCCATAGATATTCTTCTTTCGATAATTTATGAAATCGGTTATTTTGTTCAAATATTATCAAATTGAATATAAAAAATCTATTAAATATAGAAGTTCTATTTTCTGTTAATGACGATTTTATATAAAAAGGTCGATTATGACATCAGCATCAAGTAGAACGGTAGGAAATATAATAATCCTCGTTTTCATCAAATCCATATTTTCTTAAAAACGAAGGAATCGCGCTGTAATCCTCCTCAACATATTCAGCTAATGTCTCTTTAGTGATTTTTCCTGAAAGGAAGGCATTGATCGTTAGAGATATGTATCTGGTGGAAAGATGAGGCTTTGTTGTTTCAGCCCAGTAGGAATGTCGATATATCTTATCAAAGTCTTTAATTGTTTTTTTATCGAGATATTCTTGAATTTTTTCTTTATCAAAAAGACCTAGATTAGCCAACCTCAATAACAAAGCTTCGAGAGGTACATTAAAATCTCGAGCGATATGAACAAGGCTAAGATAGGAAATGGATTTATCAATAATCTTTCTTTCAAAAGCATCTCTGAGCTCTAATTCCGGAAGAAGCAAAGTGGCAGCAAAGACATCAGCTAATTTTTCAACCCGGCTCTCCCCTATCATGTTATCCTGATAAATTTCTTCTTCAGTAAAGAGATCCCAGGTCAAAAGATGAAAAAATTCATGAGCCAGATCAAAAATACGCCGCCAGGGTGCATTGTTTTCATTTATAAGAGCAGCCATTCCAAAGTGGTGATCAATAGTGCATACTTGTGATATATCAGAGGCCATAGGGAGAAAAATGACCTTTATTCCCATTTTTTCCTCTAAGATTTTGGTTAAAGAATACGCTGGCCGGGATCCCAATTTCAAAAGATTGCTGTAATTGGAGGCCAAATCTTCAACATATTTAAAGGCGTCGTTTGAAAGCAGTTCATGTTTATCAATTTTGAACTTTAGGTACGCATTTTTTGATTCATTTCCCTCAAGAAGTTCGATAAGTTTCTGATATCGCTGACAAATCAAGATAAATTGCCGTTTAATAAGGCTTTTTTGAGTACTTTCCTCCGGACTTATCCAGAGAATTCTGGTTTTTTCTTTGGAGACATCTAAATTTAAGAAATAATCAATATCTCTGCCGTAGATTTGGGCTAATTTAGCAAGTTCCCAGGCTTTTACCTCCCTCTCCCCTACTTCAATGCTACTGAGAGTCTGATAATTATTAAAATCCATTTTTTTGGATACTTCAGTTAGCGTAAAATCCAAAGATTCCCTTTCTTTCCTTAAAATCTCCCCTAATTTTTTCTGATAATCCATTTTTTCTCATAAATATTATATAAATAATAATTATATTATTCAATATAAAGTTTAAATAATATAATAATATATTATATTATTAATACCTCAAAATTATTTATTAGGGATTTCAATAATTTCACCGTTCCGATTAAAAAGAAAATTAAAAACTCATATACAATCTTATTAGTTTAAAACCTCTTTGAGCTTCCAGAAGACTTGACCACCTTCCTGAATAAGATCATTTATAAGCGACTGAGTTTTTTCAGGTTTGTTTTTATATAGTATTTTGAAAGTATCTATCCATTCCTGTTCAAGATAAAACAATCGATGTTGTCTTTTTTTTCCCAAATTCAAGAGGTATAAGCGGGCTATAATTAATATATCTTCAGCCGCATTATTAGCAAGTTCAGTAATTGATTTTGTTAGTCCATGGTCCCAATCTAAAGCTCCTTCTGTTTTCAAAAGCGTTTCTTTTACATTTTTTGCAAGCCATTTGGGCTCAAAAATGTCTTTTTCTAGGTTAATCCAATAACCAAATTCTGTAAAAAGTTCTGGATTCTCATAATTTTCAAGCAACCATTTCCATAACTTTTTTATTCGATTTTCAGATCTAGCTTTTTTCTTTAAAAGCGCATCTGCTTTGGGATTTTTCCCAGAAATGAACATGCGGCCAATAAAACTTATAAACGCTGAGTGTTGCTGTAGCGTACATTTTTGCCAAAATAGTTTGAAAAGTTTATGGTTGTATCCAAAATCTACATAATGCATATATGCAAGAGCTAGATGTACCGCTAGCCCATCATCTGGATCTTTGAAATATTTACGGTTTGATTCTTTAACTCCTTGGAGATTTAATCCAAGCTCGTAAAGTGCTTGGAACTTGGGATCAAAAAACATTTTTTCGTAAAGATTATTTGTAAGATAGCCCTCCCATGCTGCAAGATAAAGATAGTTCTTCCCTGTTTTTAATGGAAATATTAGACGTAAATACTCGTGAATCCAATCTGTACTACGAAAGTAAAACGTCGGTAAATAATATCCAAACATAAACATCAAAGCACGTGTATTTTCTTTTTTCAGAACTCTTTCATACAACTTTTGGACATCTTTATTTATTTTAATCTGATTTTGTTTTTTAAAACTTTTTCCGTCTTTATATACAAACAGGACGAATGCTTGAAATGCCCGACCACGTACTGAATTTATCGCCACTGTAAACGGGTCGCTTACTAGGGAATCAGGATCTTCAGGAGATTTTATTTTTGACTTAGCAGTCTTTATCTCTTCATCTTGCATTGTTGGATCGGGATGGATTAGGAGATAACTTATTATTTTAAGAAGTGGTCTACGATGTTTCTGAAAATCTATAAAATGAGATTCGCTCTTCTCAGAAAGTAATTCATGAACAACATCAGCAATAGCTGAGTAAACAGCATCCCATCCAGCAAGCCAAGCATCAAAAGATTCACGTTCTTTTTTTACCCGATCAAATTGCTCTACCTTGCCCGAATCTATTATTTTGATACAAAGTTCAATTAGAGCATTCCAATTTATCTTATATGCCGCTTCTCTGCTATTTTTTATTACTTCTTGAACACCCCATAGGAAGGAATAAGTATAATGTTGGTCAAGCACCCCTCTTTCAAAAAATAGTTTTGAATTTTCTAAATACTCCTGCATCCGATTGGGAATATCGTTCCGTAGCAAGTTGCCAGCGCCCTCAGCATTAATGGGGTTTAAAAAGTCATCGATTGTCTTCTGTTTTCTTAATTTTTCTGGAGTCCAATCAGTCTTCATTTTTTTGGCAATATCAGATATTGTTAGTTTTCCGAATTCTTCCTGGGTAATCGGCCCTCGAGGTAATACAAATCCACTCTCTATTGATACTATGCTAGGATGAGGTTCATAACTTGGATCAAGTTTAAAGCCGGCTGCCTTTGCTTTTTGTTTTTCTTCTTTAGTAAGCTGGTCTGAAATCATTGAAAGAATGTGAGTGCCGGATCTAATATCCCAACCTTTTTTTTCCTCTTCTTCTCGATTTTTGTGAGGAAAGTATTCTATTACTCGCTTCACATAAACACGTTTGTCGTTCTCGGCTAATGCAGAAAATCCTTTCTGCAAAGCTCTTTCATATTCAGCACCGGATATGATTTTATTATAGTTTTCAACTTCAAACAGTCGAAAGAAGGCATTTTTAAGCTTATCCTTGAATACCTCTGGGCACAGACTCAAAACAAACAAACGCAGTCTCCACATGGCTCTGCTATCAGGCAAATTCGCTTCGGATTTATTAAAATCTCCAATATATTTTTCATATAAGGCACGAACCATCATTGGATTATTACATTGATTACCAATTAGTCTTTGCGTAAGTAATTTTATAACTGATGCTAGCTCGCGCACATTGTCTCGAGGTGATAAACGTTCTTTCTGGCTAAGTTTCAAGATAAAAAAATCTACATCCAAGAGAATATGTTTATCATAAAACTTAAATATTTTTTCGTCTTCTTCTCCTTTTTTCTTGCAAAACAAAAAAATATTTTCAGCCATTATTTTAGTAGTCAGTTCAAGGGCTTGCTCAGTATATTTATCGCTAATATTTGCTAAATGCTTAAAAACTTTTGTGTAAGATAGGTTATCTAAATAAAATGGGTTGGCAGTAATATCTTGACTGGTTGATTTTTTTAGTTCTTCTTTGGTTTGTACTGACAGAAGTGATTCCGCAAGCATAAGTAAACTTACGTTTTCTTCAGATTCATCTAGAGTTTGAAGCATATTTCTATATTCAAATCCCCACTTGTTGAATGCTCGCATAAGTTGTATCCAATGTTCATCACGAATTTTAGGAACGATTTTAATCAGCTGTGCTGCAGGTAAGATACAGCAAATTCTTAAAAATTGATCAATAACTTCTGGATTAAAATTATTTTCTGAAATGGATACTGAACTAATAATTTCTGCTACTTTTTCCGGTTTTTCCTCTGCAACTTTCACCAAGTAATTTAATTCCGGTGTTTTATAGCTGTATCTGGCTGGGTCTTCAGCTTTTTGTTTAATAACATCCAAAAAACCGTTCTCCCAAAGCCAATCAAGCCAATGTTCGTTTACTTTGTAGTAAAAATAATCTTTTGTAGATTGTTCTGTAATGAGATCTTTGACTTCTTTTTTTAGTGAATTTTGATTATTACCCTCTATTTGAATTTTAGAGAATAGTCTATCTATCTGATCAAATACATCTAGTGTTAGAGAAAATGCTTGCAACATTAAATTTTCAAAACTCTCCACCAGTTTTTCAAAATCAATTTCGTTGAAATTTATTAATTCATCATTTGTAAATACTTGAGGTTCAACACCATGATGTGCTAGATCGTTCAACTTCCCATAAATATCATTTATTCCATCAAAAACATATTCAATAAAAATATAACCGCCCTGCTTAAGTTTATTCTTAATTAAAGGTCCTCTTTCCTGTCTGTTACGACGTCTAACTTCATACCATATTGGGTATAATAGTTCTCTTAGTGAATTAGCTACTTGACTTATCCAATCAGGATTACTACGCAGTTTTTCTTGCATTCCATAAATAGCACTGATAAAAATCTCTGACGGTTTCAGTATGAGAGGTTTAAATTTGTTTTTTTGATAAAAATCATCCAGCCTTTTACTTAGCTCAATTTGCTTTGGGTTTAAAGTAGGCGGAAGTAAAATATTTTCATCGTTAGATTCTGTTAATGATTTATTGCTCATAGCTTTCTTAAAAGGCTCTAATTTCCTTAAATTTAAGACCGTTGTATCATTTTGTCGACCATAGTATCTATTTTTTCTGCTTTTCCTCTAAATCCTCATAAATCGCTTGGAACTGATCTAAGGCGGATTCTAAATTTTCAGTGATTTCTAATGCTAAAATTTCAGGATCCGGAAGGTTATCCATATCTTCCAGGCTTTCGTCTTTTAGCCAGAAGATATCCAGGCTAACCTTATCCCTTTGCATCAGTTCACCATAGGTAAAGTGCTTAAACCGATCCGTTTCCTCACGTTGATTGCGGTTTTTGGAATTGTAGCAATGAATAAAATCCTGCAGGTCTTCATATTTCAATGGATTAGTCTTCAGGGTGAAATGCTTGTTTGTACGAATGTCATATATCCAAAGATTTTTAGTCCAGGGAGTTTCACTTGCAGGCTTGCGGTCAAAGAAAAGTACATTTGCCTTGACTCCCTGGGCGTAAAATACGCCTGTTGGAAGTCTCAAAAGTGTATGCACATCACACTCATGTAGGAGTTTTCGCCGAATAGTCTCCCCTGCTCCGCCTTCAAAAAGCACATTGTCAGGAACTACCGTTGCTGCTTCCATTTCTCTAAACAAAAAATGGTGTAACTCTGTTACGAAAATTGGCTTGGCACAATTAGCTTACCTTTTTTTATTTAAATGTATATTCCAAAGTTTTTCCATCTTTATCATCTTTAATAGATTTGACTTTTACATTTCTATTTCCCCGAATAAAATCTCCATAGTAAACTATGACCTCATATTCTCCTTCTAATAATGCAACCTGATGAAGAGAACAATTCATTTCTATTTTTTCGTCATAATCAATATCTTTCATTTCAAAATCTCTTATCCATGCTATATCTACTTGTGGGGATGCATGAATTATCAATTTCCCCCATTTTCTGGGTTGCCCTGGAGTTACGAAGCTATTTTTCAAGTACTTATTGAAATCTTCTTCTGAATATATTTTTGTTTTAGGATTTATTGATTGTAATGTATGTATATAACTGGAAAGAGATTCATTCAGAGATTCACTGTCATATTTATAATATAAAGCTTTTAGGTTGTTGGTTGCTGTTTCAGCAAGAATTATGTTTTCATTAGTATTTAAATCATTTAACAACGACTCAAATTTTATTATTTCCTCATTTTGGCTAGGCGATTCTCTAGTAGTGAATGATTGTTCTTGTTCTTCAGGTGCTATTTCTGATTGTTCTACTGTGATTGCAGGGTGATTTTTATCTATCTTTTTGGATTTACAATAACAAAAAAACGATATGATTAATATTAAGATAAAAATTGTATGGAAATTTTTTTTCATTTTTTCCTCCAGGATAAAACTGGCTTTAATATTTTAAAATTATATTAACCGTTTGAACACTCCTAATTCTTATATAAATCTACCATATCTTTTTTCTTTAAATATAAAACCAAAAGTATAAATATCACTGACGAAAGAATCCCATAAAGGAAAAATCGTGCTTGAGCTTGTGGAAGTATATAGAAATAATCAGTGCCTTTTTCCATAGTAATGATTTCCAGCTGATATAACATTTCTATAAATCGCCCCAGAGCTTTTGTATA
>CBFDDY010000063.1:0-10186 GCA_965603705.1 uncultured bacterium
GTGAAGGATATCATATATGACAGGGGCACATGTTCTGCCCTGGCATTGTCCCATTGAACATCTTACCGACATTTTAAGGCTATTGGGATCACTACAGCCCAGGCTGATTATTTCCTTTATGCTTTTCATGGTAATGTTTTCACAGCGGCAAATGATCGTTTCATCAGGGATTTCCAGGATAGATTGTTTTTTTATATCATAGAGGGAGTTAAAGCATCTAACAAAGTTAAGATGATGCTTTCTCTCTTTTGTTAACTTTTTAAGCAAAGGGGCTGTTGTTTTTTTAGATTCGATTTCAAGCTTATTCAGGATTGAATAGGCGGCGATCTTGCCCTCGTTTATAGATTTAAAGGCTCCTCCTACTCCGGTAATTTCTCCGGCTGCCAGGATATTTTCGACCGAAGTCTCCAGGCTGTCATTTACCTTTACGGTCCATCCTCCCTTTTCCTGGGCGTACTCAAGCTCACAACCGGCCAGTTGAGGGGCTTCGATGTTGGGGACAAATCCGTAACCTATAGCAAGAGCATTTGTTTTATAGGTTTTTTCGGTTCCGCTTATTAAGCCGCCTTTGCGGTCGACTTTTCCCACAACCACTTCTTCCAGATATTTATCTCCTCTGGCTTCTATTATTTTTCTTTTGTATTTTACAGGTACTCTGGAAAGATAGATCCTGGACAAAAATTTCCCTCCTTCTGCAAACTTTTCCAATTGATGAGAAAGTTGGGGGAGGAATTTGACCTTATTCAGGAATCCGGATTGCTCCATAATACCTTGGAGTTTACCGCCGTTTTTGAGGAACTCGTATGCGGAAGCAAAGAGAAATAGGCCGGAACCTGCGATAAGCATCTTTTTAGCAGGAAGAACGCCTGAACTTTTCATAAGAACCTGAAGCATGCCGGTTGAATAAACGCCAGGCAGGGTCCATCCTTTAAAAGGCAGAAATCTCTCTCTCGCCCCTGTAGCAAAAAGAAGGATATCGTATTTAAGCGATAAGGTCTTTTTTCTGGCGGATTCTATCAGTATTTCATTATTTTCGTAAATGCCGACCAGGGCGGTTTTGTTCAAAACCTCTACTTTGTTGTTTTTAACTTTATCTACAAATCTAAATCCGATCTTTTTTATTTTTTCCGGTTTATATTTAGAATACTCTCCCAGTTCTTCCGGAATTTTTCTTAACAGCTGCCCGCCGATGTGAATGTTTTCATCGATCAGAAGGATACTTAGATCATGTTCTGCCAGAATATCGGCAGCAACGATACCTGAAAATCCGCTTCCTATGATAATGACATTGTATTTACTGTTATCTTTAATCATTTATCTCTATCTCCATCATATCTTGGGCTTTAGTCATACAGGATCTGATATTGGGAATGCCATTAATAGTCACTGTGCATTCAAAACAAACACCCATTCCGCATAAACCTCCTCTGGGTTCCTGGCTGACAGGGTTTTGTTTTAGTGATTTATATCCTGCTGCGATCAAGGCCGCTAGAACAGTCTCACCTTTATAGGCGGTAATCTCTTTTCCGTTTACGAGCAGTTTTATCTTTTCTTTTCTTTCAATTGAGTCAATTCTTAGGTTTTCCATCGTTCACCTTTTTTTTTGAATAATCCGGATTAGAAGCATAAACTTATAATTTACCCAAAAAATTGTCAAGATTTCAGTTGATTTGACTTAGAATAATGGCTGTGCTATAAAATTTTATCATCCAATTTTTAGGAAAATAATATGACGAAAAGATATGATATTGCTGTGATTGGGGCTGGGATAATAGGTATGGCCACAGCCTATTATCTAAGTAAAAATGGTGTAAAACTGGCTGTGATCGATAAGGAATATATCGGATCTGGTTCTACTAACCGCTGTATTGCCGGCATCCGCCAACAGTTTTCTACGCCAGCTTCGATTGCGGTAATGAAAGAGAATATATCTCTTTTTTCTCAAATGGAAGAAGAATTTGGATTTTCTGTGGAATTTTATCAGGGCGGATATCTTCTTATGGCGCATAATGAAGAAATGGTTGAAGTCTTTAAGTCGAATATTAAGATTCAGAAAAAAGAAGGGGTAAATGTCTCTCTTCTCAGCCCGGAAGAAGCTTTGTCAGTTGTGCCCAAGCTTAATATTGAGGGGCTCTTAGCTGCAGCTTATTGTCCGGATGATGGGCAGGCTTATCCTTTTGCTGTCCTAAAGGGATATAAAATAAAGATCGATGAAAGAAAAGGGGACTTCTTCCTGCATAATCCGGTGGTTAAATTTGAGAAAAAAGAAAATTTTCTCCTTTATTTGGAAGACGGTACGGTAATTGAAGCAGAGAAGGTGTTGCTGAGTGCAGGACCTTGGACAAAGGAGTTGGGACAACAGGTCGGTCTTGATCTTCCTCTTTTCCCGGAACGTCATGAGGCTATGATAACAGAGAGAATACCGAGAATAATTGAGCCTATGATAGTTGATTACCGGAAAGACGGCTGCTATTTTCAGCAGATGTTAACCGGGCAGGTCATTGGATGCTATACTCCTTCTCCCAATGTCCCGGGCGTCAGCATAAACAGTTCCCGTGAGTTTTTACTGGAAATGGGGAAAAGAATGGTTCGTCTTGTACCCGCATTAGAAAGTGCTGCAATCCTTAGGCATTGGGCGGGCTCTTATAATATGTCTCCTGACGGGAATCCTATAGTAGATAAAACTTCAGTTGATAACCTCTATATCGCTTCCGGGATGAGTGGGCATGGCTTTATGTTCGGCCCTGCCCTTAGTAAACATCTTGCCAATTTTATAGTTAGTGATGGCTGGGATACGGATTTTAGCGAATTTTCTTTAAGCCGTTCGTTCAAAGGTAAAGAAAGCCTTAAATAACCTGAACTATTCATAAAAATTGCCAATGTGGATGAAATTCAGGTGTGGCTTGTGCTTGCTTCAGCCACATCAGAATTTCATAAGATACAAATCTTTTACCATAACATTTCACATTTTACAATTCACATTTCCCGGTTTTCCCCTATTTACCATTTCCTGTTCTTTCTGACTTTTCTGTATTCAGGATATGAGATTTTTTTACTAAATGCTAATTAGTTAGCATAAAGCATTGACAAGCGTGCTAAAGAGTGCTATATTTTTAGCATGCTAAAATATTAGCATGTTTTTATTTTTAAAAAAAATTTTTAGGGATAGACATGAAAAGACATAAAAACCTTAGTCGAAGGGAAAGGCAGATCATGGATATCATCTATGAGTTAAATGAGGCTACGGTCACTCAGGTCCTGGAAAGAATTACTAATCCCCCTAGTTATTCAACTGTCAGAGCTTTGCTCCGTGTTCTGGAAGATAAGGGGAATCTTTTTCACAAGAAAGAAGGCCCGCGATATATATATATTCCGACGCTCTCAAGGGAAAAAGCCAGGCAGAGTGCTTTAAAACATCTTATGAAAATCTTTTTCGACAATTCCTATGAAGAGGTCGTAGCAGCCCTGCTTAATATCTCTGAAGATAATTTATCTGAACTGGATTATAAAAAAATTACAGCCCTGATAAAAAAAGCTCGCAAAGAGGGGAGATAAGCATGGAGTTTTTCTCAGAGCTAAAAATTGCTGATTTGATATTTGAGTATTTGATTAAAAGCTCTCTGGTTCTTTCAGTATCATTTTTAATAATTTTATTATTTCGCCGTAAATCCGCTGCTCTAAGGCACTTTATCCTTTCATTTTCCCTTATCAGCCTGCTTCTTCTTCCTCTCCTTTCATCTCTTACAATAGGATGGGAGACACCCTTGCTGCCATCATGGTCATCAGATCACATCTACTCATCAGCGGCAAATAAGGCATCTAATGAAAATGAAATTTTTATTCAAAGGAAATTCCAAGAAAATAATACTTTATTTTCTGGAATCAGAGGAACAGGCAAAAAAATTTCGGGATCCCTTTGGCCAAAAAATGGATCCTTAAAAAATATCCTTGGACTGAGTATGCTCATATTATGGTCCACAGGCCTGTTATTTCTGCTAATCAGAATATTTTTGGGGCTTTATGCCGCCCATAGAATCACCCGGCAAGGGAAAAAAATATTAAGCTTTTCCTGGCAAAAGCTTATGGAAAAGCTTCTGAAATCCCTTTCTTTAAGAAGAAAAATTAGCCTTTTTCGTCATAGCCGAGTTAAATTTCCCCTGACCTGGGGTGTGATCAAACCGGTAATTATCATGCCGGATACGTCCCGGAATTGGACTAGAGACCAGTGTACTTCTGTCCTCTTACATGAACTCTCTCATATCAAAAGAGGGGATTTTCTTATCAAGGTAATTGCCCGGATCAGCTGTGCGGTTTTCTGGTTCAATCCCTTGAGTTGGATCACATATAAGAGGATGAAAGTGGAACAGGAAATAGCTTGTGATGAATTTGTCATAAAAGCCGGAGTCAGACCCTCTACTTATGCTGCCAACCTCATATCAATCAAAAAGTCAGGACAAGTCCATTGGCATCCACCTGCACTTGTTCTGGAAGCGATGGGGAAAAATCAGTTCCAAGCAAGACTCACGGCTATTTTAAGAAAACAATTCAAAACAAAGGAGATTAAAATGAAAACCAAAATAATGCTTTCCCTGACAGTTATTCTGTTAATGCTGGTAATAGGGCTTGCCCGGCCTTACCGGTCCATTGCTTCCAGCGAAACAATGAGCGGACATCAGGACTTATCACCCGGTCTAATTCAGCAATCAGTCCAGGAAAAAAAGGTCGATGTGCAGGAAAAGGAGCAGAAGAAAGAGTCGGAAGAAGCTCAGAAGAAAGAAGCGAAGGAAAAAAAGAAAAATATCTGGGTAACAAAAGATGGCAAATCCATAACCATTATCTCCAAAGACGGCTCCAAAAAAATATATTTTTTGGATGGGGATAAAATCGATATCCATGAGGATAAAAATGGAAATTGGACAATTTCAGGCGATAAACTGAAATTCCATAAGGATGATAATGTCAAAGTCATAAAGCTTGAGAAAGGCCATGAATTTTATGCTATTGATATTGATACGGATAAGGAGACACAGGGAAAGAGAAAAATACTTATCGCGCCTAAGGCTAATGTACATGTCGCGCCTAAGGCTGATGTACATGCCAATTTATTCATGGATTTTGAAACGAATGAAAAACTAAATGAAAAGATAAAAAAGATTCAGGAGAAAATACAAAAAATTACAGAGAAAAAAGTATCAGAAGCTTTGGCTGAGATCGAAACTCAGACCCTTAAAGAAATGGAAGAGGTCCTAGCGCAAGTATCGGAAGAACTGGCTCAGAAATCAAAAATGCTAAAAGATATTGAAGTTTCTCTCCTACATGAGGATGAGGTTGATATTGACGATCACATAAAAGAGTTAGACGAGCTTAATGTCCTTGAAGAAATAGACGAAGATAGCAATCTAATTGTTGCTGTTAAGCATAAGGGTGAGGGTATTCAGATAAAATTTAAGACCGGCTTTAATAGTGAGCATAAGCTGGAATATAAGAAAATAGTTGAAAGATTAAAAAATGAACTTCCGGAAGGATATGAGGTTGAATCGGAACTCGACGAAGAAGGCAACATGTTCAGTATTACTATAACTGGCGATAGCAAGGATAAGGAAAAGCAAATAGCGGTTCAGGATCTGGTAAAGAAAATTAGCGAGATGCTCGAAAAAGTTAAAGATTCGGGTCATCGCAAAATCCTCATTAAATAAGAAGAGGGAGATGAGATTCTGATGTGGCTGGCGCTCGCTTCACTTTTTTTCCTATTTTCGATTTCCAAGTTTTAGCAATTTAGAATCTGCATTAAAAGGCTGAAGGATCTTTTTGCCGCTTTTGATTTCAAGAAAAAATAAGCCTTTTTCTTTATCCGGGAGTTCTTCTACTTTAAAAATCATAAAATCCCTGTTTTCGTACACAAACTCTAAAAAATGGCTTTTTTGATATTTCAGGGTCTCTTTGGCACCTAAATTTGAGTAGCAGATAATCCGGGATGACATATTTTTATTATTCTCAGGAAGATCCAGGGGTTTTCCGAATAGGACATAGGAAACATTATAGGAGACAAAAAATTTAGCATTAAAAGTCGGGTCTTTATAAAAACTTTGGATATCCCCAGATCTTTTTTTTATTTGGCGGGGGGTCAGGTGAAAAGTCAAATAAGAATGACTTGAATTATCCATTACAACTCTTCTATCAGTAAAATAACATACATAACGCAAATTTAAAGGATGTAGAAGTACTGATTCCGGGGAAGTGTTTTTGTTGAGCCATTCTGCTGTCTGAAGGAAGGCCGGTGAGAAAAGTCTGGTCTTGGGAAACCGGACTTTTACCCAAAGAAACTGAGCAGTATTGGGGATGCTGATTGCCGCGACACATAGTAAAATAGCCATTCCCACAATTTTTTTTCTCCTGGATATAAACTTGATGATTTTTTCAGCCCAGAATATAGTCAAGACGATAAAGCATAAGAAAAAGGCATAGATGTGAACATAATTTCTCGGTCTTCCCCCCAGAAAAAGCTGGATGAAAAAAAAATAAAGAAGATTTCCGCCAAAAAAGCAAGCGAGAAAATGTCGCTCCGGCCTGATTTTTCGGAAAGAGAAGAATTCCTTTATCACGGAAGGCAGGGCTGCCAAGCCCAGGCCGAAGCTGCCCAGGAAAAAGATAAATAAGCAAGGGATAATCATTACAATGTTAATAAAAGTTATTTGAGTGTGCTGAATTATCTCTTTCCATATTAAAAATAAATACGTCAGTTTTAAGTTAGATAAAGAAAGAATGATCCAGTCTACATATCCAACCTTAAAAACATAAGGAAGCCCTCCTGTATTGTGCGAATAAGCGGCATACAATAAAGGCAAAGCCAGGACAGTCGTCAGCAGCCATGCTTTCAGGATGGAAGAATCCCGGGACTTTATAAACAGGATCAATCCCGAAAGAAACAGAGCTCCCACTATGGGCCCTATAACAAATGTTTTGAATTCAAGAGAAAGGGCAAGAAGAACACCTGAAAAAACCAGCCAAGGAAAGCAATGGGTTTTGAGATATTTAAAAAGACAGAAAAAACCTCCGAGTAGGATCGATATAACAGGAAGAAAAGAATTGACATTGGTAATGTTAAAAAAATAAAAACTATAAAAAATATTTCCCCATTGCGAAATACCCAGAAACCAGGTCGATAAATACGCCAGACCGCCACTGCCAAAAACAACAAGGAATATCCCTAAAAGTGCCGCATGATCAGAAGAAGTAAGTTCTTTTATTAAAATAAACAACATCAGGATGAGCAACGCAAAGAAAAAAGTCAAAACAAAACGGTGGTTTAAATCAAAAATATCCAGACCAAGATATCTATAGAAAAGGGAGACAAACATATCCATCCCGTAATGGTAACTTAGAGAAAGGTCCGCAATCGCAGGTACTTGAGGCGGTACAGTATGAGAAAGCTCGCGGCTGACAGCATTTCGATAGAACCCGTCATAATAATGCATATTAAAAATGAGTGAGCCGTCTTCCTGCCGGACACCATTTCGGTAGTTGTCCACAACAAGGACGGAGAAAACAAGCAGGACAATTAAGGCGGCACTGATTCCAACCGGCGTTATTCGGAAAGCAAAATCTTTTTTCCTAGGAGGATTTTTTATTAACCAGAAAACAAAGAAGACCAAGCAAAAAATTACCCAGAGATAAAATAAAAATTCCGCATTAAACCACCGGGAAAATTTATTTATAACAGTTGTTGTCACAAGCCCCAGGACCAGAGAAAGGGAAAATGTTTCAACCCGGCCTGCTTTCAGTTTTGAAATTCTAAATAAAGTTTGTCCCGGAATATAAACAAGGATCAGAAAGCCTGTTATGAATTTTAGAAAATCTGTTGGCGATACTCCGAAATGAAAAAAAACAAAAAAAAGAATAAAAAGTCCTAACCCCAAAAGAGCAAAAAAATAATAAATACCGAATTCTTTTTCAGGAAATTTTAATTTTTGCATTTAAAAAAACTTTATCTTTCTCATGGCAAAGAAGACCATCTTAAATAACAAAAAACCATGTCGCCATCTTTGAATGTTTGTGTCCCCGTATGTCCTGGCTTGATACCGGATCGGAATTTCTTTTATTTTTAAATTCAACTTGCTGGCTCCAAAAAGCAGGTCATAATCCCCAAATGGATCAAAATCCCCGAAATATTCTCTGTTTGCGGCAAGATTTAAATAGTCTTTTTTTAAAAGCATTTTTGTACCGCACAGAGTGTCTTTTATTGGTTGATCCAACAGCCAGGTAAAGGCCAGGCTAAAGAACTTGTTCCCCAGAATATTTAAAAAACGCATGGCCTTTTTTTCCATGGGGTAGACCAAGCGGCACCCATTTGCAAAATCCGCTTGCCTGGAGGCGATAACATTATAAAACTTGGTGAGTTCTCCAGGATGTACGGTTAAATCTCCGTCCAGGATTGTAAGGATATCGCCGCTCGCTTCCTGAAACCCCCGGCGGACAGCATCTCCTTTCCCTTTCCCGGACTGCTGTATTATTTTTATCCTGTGAGACTTTTTATGCTTTTCAGATACACGCTTGATTTCATTCCAGGTGTCGTCTTTGGAATGCCCTTCCACAAATATCAGTTCTGTAAACTTACCCAGAGAAGGAGTAAGTTGGACAGCTTTTTCGATATTTCCGGACTCATTCCTTGCCGGGATTATCACGGATAGACTATAATTCTGAGGCTCTAAGTTTTGCTGTTCGGCTACAATATATTGAATAAGGCCCAGATGTTTTAATAGAGGCATACGAACTAAAAATTTATTCATTATCCAGGAAAGAATGGGTATCCTCAGCGGAAACATAAAAGCTGTTCCTTTTTTTACGACCCGCATGCCGGCTAATTCGATCAAATTATTTATATCCGCCATGGAAAGCCAGTTTTGTCTGAATTGAGGCATTTTCAGATAAAGTTTTTCCAAAAGCCTCAAAGCTGGTTCCCAGAGGTAAGCATAATTAGTAATGATCAAACGGGATCTGTCATGCATAAGTTTTTTGCTTTCCTCAAAGGCTTTCTGTACATCGTTTAAGTGTCCTATTAAGTCACTCATGAAAAGATAGTCATAAGGAGCGTTCAGTCTGTTCGGGTCTAGATTGTCTGCACTCATAACTTCATAATGGATCTGAGGGTATTTCCTGGCTGCTGTTTTCACCATCCCTTGACTGATATCCACTCCCGCCATTTTATGCCGGTTTAAGCGTCCCAATACATCACCGGTTCCACACCCTACTTCAATAACAGACGCATGTTTTGGGATAAGAAACTGAAATATTTTCTGTAATTCATCGTGGTAATAAAAATTTCTCTTTTTCCATTTGTCATAGAATATTGAAATAATGTCAAAATACTGAATTTTTCTTTCCAGTTCTCCCAAGTTTTTTTCTTGGAGGACCTGAGATGCTTCCCTAATCTCTTTTTTCCGTTTGATATGATTTGCTAGACCTGTAGTTAATAGTAAAATGCCAAATAGGGTCCATAAGAAAAGTAAAAAGTTCTGGTTTCCTGCTTTGATGTTTTTAATATCACACCATGAGAAAAAAGACTCTTCAAAAAGAAAAACAAAAATACAAAATACTAGTAGTTTTGCGGCAGCTCTCATTTTTATTATTACGATTCTTTTTCTATAATATATTATTCACTACTGTTTTTTTTTACAATAAGAGAATTTAAAATCTTTACTCAGCCTGGATTATTCACGAGTCGATAAGGCTTATTTTACGCTGAGGATGCTAGGACACGGATTAAAGCGACAAAGCATTAGACGCGGATTTTCGCGGATGGACGCGGATAAGACTAAGAAGCTTTTTCTTTTTTGGCTTACATCCAAAAAACAAAAAGCTCTTTTAAGTTTTTGGCAAAGACCAAAATGTAAATCTTTAGGAAAGGCAGGGTAGACAGAAACATCAGGGAAATCAGGAAAACCTTTATTTAAATTTACTTCGCGGAGCGAAGTGATATCAAGTTGATTTTTTATGCTATTTTCCATTTGCTATTCACTTTTTTTCGCTTTTAGCAAGATTCCTTAACAATGAAACAATTCACAATTTTAATTTTACTTAATATTATTCATATCGACATTTTTTATGAATACAAAAAATGTTTGTTGCAGCAACGTAATAATGTCCGGATTATAGCCGATAATGTATGGTTTTCCTTTAAGAAGGAGAA
>CBFDDY010000064.1:0-10175 GCA_965603705.1 uncultured bacterium
ACTGCAACATATACTACCTCCGCTTCGGTTACTTTGACCACTTCTTGGTCTGTTGCCCTAATGGCTTCGACTATAACTTTGACAGTGACAGAAGTGCGGCCGATCCTGACTGTGCTGGTATAAAAACTAACAACATCTCCTACAAAAACAGGTTTATGAAATACGACTTTGTCCATAGCAACTGTAGCGAAATTATGAGGCCCACTGGTTTTTCGGGCCTCAATAGATCCCGCCAAATCGATATGGCTTAGGATGATGCCGCCGAAGATCGAGCCGTGCTTATTCGTGTCGCGCGGCAGCAGGGTGATACGCAGGGTTGATTCTTTCATGCCTGTCCTTTCCTCCTTCTAATAATATATTGATACTTACATATCAGTCAATGCATGATTAGATTTTTAGGCAAGGCCAATCACTGAATTTAGTACTTCTAAAGAGTGTAGTAATAATTATATCCTTGGATTTAAATTATTTTAAATTTTTTCTTCAGATAAAGGATCTTTGTGTAGGAGTCGTTGATTTTATGCATAGGAATTTTTCCGGATTTTACTGCGTTGATGATAACCTTAAAAGCTTTGTAAACCGTATCTTCGTCATAGGACTTGCCATTGTTGGAAATAGCCAGGATATTACAGCCTGCGTTTATGGCTCTTATCACTGCTTCTGAAAAGCCGTAATTTTCTGTAATAGCTCCCATCTGCATATCATCGGAGATAATAACTCCTTTAAAACCCAGCTTATTCCGCATGATTTTTTGCAGGAAATTTGGAGACAGGGTGGCTGGATAATCAGGATCGACTTGTCTGTTTATGATATGAGCAGTCATTATCATCTCAGCCTTGCCTCTCTTAATCAGTTCTTTGTAAGGAGTAAGTTCATAATTTTTGTAGGTCTCTGTGACATCGGTCAAACCCAGATGGCTATCCTTATGCGAACTTCCATGGCCTGGGAAGTGTTTAAGTGCTGAAATAATGCCTTTTCCCTTATGGGCGTTGATAAAAGCTAAGGCACAAGCGGTAACCGTTTGATGATTAGTTGAGAATGAACGCTCTAGAGAACCTATAACCGGATTGTTTGGATTTATGTTTACATCGACTACCGGGGCCAGATTAAGATTAAATCCCAAGCCGGCAAGTTGGCCGGCAAGTTTTTCATATATAAATTCAGCCTTTTTAGGATTTATATTACCGATCTCCTTTGCGCTGGGAATTTTGAGGAAACCATATTTTTCTTTAAGCCGGTTGATATGCCCCCCTTCGGCATCAACAGCGACAAATAGGGGAGTTTTGGCATAAGCTTGCAGGCCGGAGATAAGCTTTTTTGTTTGTTCAGGGTTGATAATGTTCCTGGGAAAGCTTTGAGAAGGAACATCGTAATCGAAGAGGATAACACCCCCTATATTTATATCCTTTATAACCTTAGAGATATAGGAGTCTTCATAGACCTGAGTTCCCCGGAAACCCAAAAGCAGCATCTGCCCTATTTTGTTCTTTAGTTCCTGATCGGTTTCTGCAGCGTTTCCAGGGCTTGCGTTTACAGTTATTCCAATAATTATTGCCAAAAAAAGTAAGATTAAAAATTTATGCCGACACATATCTTTAAATGCGGAAATTAATAACATTGCAAATCCCAAATTATCCTAAATTATTCATAAAAAATGTCGATATTTATAATAGTTAGAAAATGGAAAATAGTAAATGGCAAATTGGACTTCCTCCATTTTTTCTAAGCTTCTGCGCCATAAGCAAGGATTAGGTCAGTTGATACGAAAATACGCGGATTTTCCTTAGCGTGGAAAATCCGCTCGGATACAGTATTCGCTCTCCTCTCCATTCTTGATATGTCTTAGGAATCAGGGTAATATATTGATTTAAAAGATGTATCATACATATCGACATTTTTTATGAATAACTCAGGTCAGTAAGATTCAGAAAATAGTTGAGTTTGTGTTTACTGAAGGGGCAATTGCGTTGGTACAGCCGGATGGAGAGCATTATTATGGATCAGTCGCTCCCAGGCGATACTACCGCGTTGAAAGGCCATGGGAAGGGGACCATTAATGAATGAGATAAAACTCCTTTTGGGGTGGAGATAAATACTCGACTCCGCTTGCAGTGGCAATCGCCTGCTCATGATCCCACCAGAATAAATATTGGTCTTCGCATTCGCTGGAAGGCGACGGCATATAGAAAAAATATTCTAAAACAAAGTGGTGATTGAGCGGGAGTGGTATATTTTTTGACCAATCCGGGCCGAGAGAACCGATCCTGGGGCCAAGATAATTTTCTTCCTTTCTCTCCTGCGCTCCCTTTAGCATGCCATGGGCGTCGATACTAAGGTGGGTTTTTTCAGGATCATAACCTGCGGCATAAACGGGGAAATTGTTCTTTGGCTCAACCATATGCAATTGGTTATCCCTAAGAATAATCCCTGCCTCCTCAAATTTTCTCTTATGGATTCGCTGTAGTTCACGTGGAGTAAGTCCCGTCTTAATAGTATTTGCCAGGATCTTATCGATTTTTAGATACTCTGCCCAGAGTTTTTTGATTTCCGGAGGCGGTTCAGTCTCTCCTTTACGGAGCACATAAGCGTACATTCCCTGGCTTGGTGAGGCAACGATGTCGCCTCTTTTAATTTTGTCGCTGCCAAATCCTCTGCTTCTCCCTCTTTGTGATTCTCCTGTGCTTCCCCGGCGAAAGACAGTTACTCCCACCTCACGATTTTTAGTTACACCCGGTACGATTTCAGCAAAAACTTTCTTTACATATTCAATTTCTGCCTTACGCATTCTCTTAAGTAGTTTGATTTCGCTCGGCACAGGTCTTGTAATGTAATTCATAATCACATATTCAGACGAGACCAACCTTTTGGCGTAGTCATCACCGAGCTCTTCAGACAAGAAGAGAAAATCTGTATGCGAAAGGCCGTCTAATGCGCCTCCAAAGTCAGTGAAGGTCACCCAAGGTCCCAGATCATGCTTGAAATTTACAGCAATGTGTTTAGGGTTACGTGCTACCACAAATTCTCTGATGCCCTTAAACCGGTAATCGTATTCCGACATCGGGCCTCCCACCGGTTCCTGCACCCGCACCGGATCGTAGATTATGTCGTAAGCTCCACATTCTTCAACCAAGTTACTCTGCTCTCCCCAGCCGCGGTGGGAAGTTCCCCAGCGGCGTCCGAGAACAGCCCGTTCTATCCTTTTACCCCCCCGGTCTGTAAAGATGAATACACCGGAGGTACTACCCAGGTCTTCTGCCCCAAAGGCATCAGGATTTGATATTCTCATCACGTGGATCCACATGTCGATATTGTTCTCCCGCATGACTTGAGGCAGAATCAGGTCAAACTTTTCCTGACGAATCCGATTATTCCATTCCTTCATATTAATATCTTTATATATAGAAGATTCAGCGTCCTCTTCCTGAGCCTGGAGATTGAATCCCAGAACAAGGATAAACATCCAAAAAAATGTTAGTAAAATAAGTGCTTTTTTCATAATTTTTTCTCCTTCCACCATGAGAAATAGTAAATAATGACTCAAAATTTGTCAAGGACAGCTTGATAGTATCTAACCTGATTCTTGCTTAAGGTGCGGAAGCTTAGAAAAAATGAAGGAACTCCTATGATTATGATATTGATTTTTTTTATTTACCATTTGCCCCTAACTTAGTATTATGTAAGGGCTATGGATCCAAATAGACCTCAAACAACAAGTTCCAAAAAAAAGTGGTTTATCGGCTGCGGCATCGGTTGCGGTGCGGTAATAATTATTGTAGCTCTGCTGATTTTAAGCGGAGTTATGTTTGTGAAAAATATTGTTAAGGGGTTTGAGGATTCGGAAGCTATTTTGGATACTCTTACGGAGCGCTACGGCGAGGTTGAGGAATACTGTCCTGAACCTGATGGAGCTATTAGGCAGGCTAGAATCGAAGCTTTCCTTAAAGTAAGGGAGCTTATGCAGCCTATTCGCAATGAGCTTGAAAGCGCTTTTAATGTATTTAGTGAAGAGGACAAGAGCGAAGATTTGGAAAAAGAAAAACCGGAGGTTGGGGCGATAGGAAAAATCCGGACTGTATTTGGCATGGTGCCTCAAGTTGCAGAATTTTTTAAGGTCAGAAACCAGTCGCTTCTTGATGCCGGCATGGGTTTAGGCGAGTATTATTACATATATATCTATGCCTATTATTTGTGGCTAAATAAACCGATGGAGGATGGATTGCCTTTCCAGATCAGAAGTGGCGATAGTGGATTTAACATGCAGGATTGGGATGATGAGGATTCTCAGGAAATACGCCGTATAATTCAGATAAGGCGCTTGCAGCGGCTCACCCTGCCTCTGTTGCGTAATCAATATGAAAAATTACAGGCAAGAGGAGCAGAGAGCAGGCTGGATAAGTGGCGGGCAAGCCTGGAGGCGGAAATCAAAGCTCTGGAATCTGAACGCTACCGCATGCCCTGGCAGGATGGCCTGCCTGAAGTAATCGAATCCTCTTTTAAGCCTTTCCGTCAACGCCTGGAGGAAGGATACAGCCGTCTGCTTAATAGTTTGGAGATCTCTACTAATTAATAGGGTGAGGAAAAAAACCATGAAATTAAAAATATTTTCAGCTAAATCAATATTGCTTTATATGATTATTATACTTTGTTTTTTCACAACAGCGCTCTTTTTAAAAGCTCAGGAGAAAACCTCCGCTCAAGCTATTGACAAAGAGTATACAAAATTGATCAAAGAGGCTACGACTAAATCCGAGTTTCTAAGCCCTTTGACAGACTACCTCCCTCAAACAGAGGGGATTCCCACCCCCAAAGATGGGCTGGGATATATAGCAGGCGCTCCCGGGAAATTAACTTATTATGACGATATTATCGTTTATATGAATTCTCTCGCGGACGCATCGCCCCGAGTGCAGGTTGTTCCCATAGGCAAGACGTCTGAGAGAAGAGAAATGGTAATTGTGGTAGTAACCAGTGAAAATAATATGGAAAAGCTTTCAGAGAACAAAAAAAATATAGCCAGGCTGGCTGATCCCCGTTTAGTTAAGACCGGTAAAGAAGCGGATGCGCTTGTCTCCCGGATAATACCTTCATACCTGCTTATGTGTAATTTACATTCTTCCGAGTCAGGTTCTGCAGAAGCTGCTATGGAGATGGCCTATCGTTTAGCTGTTGATGATAACCCGATCGTAAAAACAATAAGGGAAAACCTGATTGTGTTAATAGTACCTTCAGTTGAACCAGACGGGCATGATAAGCACACGGATTGGTATTATAAATATAATCAGGATATCACGGACTATAAAAAAATCAGCTATGTCCCTTTCTGGGGGAAATATGATTATCATGATAATAACCGGGATATGATAACCATGTCGCAGCCGGAAATGCAGAATATTGCAGATGTATTCTATGAATGGCTTCCAGTTGTAGTACAGGACAACCATGAGTCCGTACCTTATCTATTTTTTTCATCTGCAAACGGCCCTTCCAGTTTCCTTCCGACCATGGACAGTGAAAGAAACTTGATCGCCTGGTGGGAAGTCACTCAGATGAATGCCTATGGTATGCCTGGGGTTCATACGCATGACTTCGGCAATACTTCCTGGAGCCCGAATTTTATGGCTTCGATAGCTTCCAATCATAATGCTACATTTCATTTTTATGAAACTTTTGGCAATGCCATAGCCAATACAATGGAACGGGAAGTAAGCGGAAAAAGGTTGGAAAAGGCATGGTACAGGCCCATTCCACCCTATAAAAAAGTCATGTGGTCGCTCAGAAATAATCTGAATTACCAGATAACCGGAAATCTTTTGGCCGGATATGTGGTTGCTTCCCATAAAGAATTTTTCCTTAAAAATTTTTGGAAGCGTGGTTTTGAATCTTATTCTACCGGGAAAGATAAACCTCCTTATGCTTATATAATCACTGATAAGCAAAAGGACAGAGTGGATACGGCCTTTCTTGTCAATGTCCTTTTAAAGCAGAAGATCGAAGTCCATCGGGCAAAATCCGATATTAAAGTAAAAGAGGGGAAATTCCCCCTAAATTCTTATGTTGTCAGAATGGACCAGCCCTATGGTAATCTTGTCAAGCTCCTCTTGGAAGTACAAAAGTATCCGCAAGACGCCTTAAATGCTTATGATGACTGCGGCTGGACCCTGGGGCTTAATATGGGTGTGGAAACTGTTGAGATCAAGGATAGGGCTATCTTTGATGTCCCGGTTGCTCCTGTTAACCAGCCGGTAGAAGCTGCCGGAGAGATTTATGGGGAAAAAGCAGCAGGTGCTTATATTATTAACAATGGCACAGTCAATAATCTGCTTACTGCCAGGATAAGACTTAAAGGGTTCAAGGTTCTTGCTTCAGAGGAGCCTTTTAAAGCTAAAAACAGGGATTTTGATGCAGGCTCCCTGATAATTCCGGTTGCGGGAGCATCACTGGGGCTGCATAAAGCAGTAGAGTCTATTTCTTCCGGATTGGGGCTTGAAATATACAGCAGTAAAAAGTTACCGGAGGTCAAAACCCACGATCTTGAAATTCCCCGTGTTGCAATATATCACACCTGGTCAAGTACTCAGGATGACGGCTGGGTCCGGTTTGCCTTTGACCAGCTGGAAATCCCTTTTTCCATGATACATAAAGACCACATCAGAGAAGGGGAGCTTAAGAATAAATATGATGTTATCGTCTTTAGTAATGCCAGAGGAAGGATCGGAGCTGATATTGTAAACGGGATTGATCCTGCCCGCCGTGGTCCTTTAGGTTATGTCAGAAGCGATAAGTTTAAACACCTGGGGACGCCTGATTCCTGTGAAGATATCACCGGCGGTATGGGGATCAAAGGTGTTTATAATCTGCAAAAGTTTGTCGAGGAAGGCGGCCTGTTTATTGCCCTGCAGAATTCTATAAGAGTGCCTATTGAATTTGGGATGATTCGAGGAATAAGATACTATGAGCCAAGTTCTAAATTTTATAATCCCGGCTCTTTACTTAATAGCGAAATTGTTAATAGCAAACACCCTGCGATTTACGGCTATGATAAAGAAACTGCTATCCTGAGGCGTCATTCAGGTCCGCTCCTGAAGGTGCCTGAAGAAATGGAAAAATATATAGTTGTCAGATATGTAAAAGAAGGAGAAGTATGCCTGAGCGGAATAGTAAAGAATGAAGAAGAATTAAACGGCAAAGCAGCGATTATGGATGTGCCTTCCGGCCAAGGCCATATCCTCCTCTTTACTTTTAATCCGTTCTGGCGCGACACGAATCATAATGCCTATATGTTCGTGTTGAATTCCATTTTAAATTATAATGACCTGGATACAGGCTTAATGCACTAAGCTGAATATTACTTAAAAGCCTTTTCAAATTCCTCCTGTGCTTTTTTGACTTCAGGGTCGTCAGCATATTGCATGGCTTTCATCATTACTGTACCCATTTTCATCATCAGCTCCCCCATCTTTGTAGCATCTTCTCCCAGTTCGGGAGGAGGACCGGACATTCCCTTTAGCTCTGGATATTTTTCTTCGATTTTATCCATTTTAGGTTTAAGTTGCTTCATAGCTTGGCTGAACTCTGTCAGGGCTGCAGCGACTTTTTTAGCATTGTCGGCATTTTCCATGGCGGAGATAAACTTTTCTGTTTCCTGATTATATTTTTTAACAAGAGGTTTCAAGTCGGAATATTTACCGCCTCCGCCACCACAGGCGATAAGTCCGACCATAAAAACAGCTAAACTGAGTAAGGAAATCCATTTTAATGCTTTCATTTTCCCTCCTTTTAAGGAAATGTTTCTCCTGAACTATTCATAAAATGTGCATAATTCAGGCTATTAAATTTTAAGCATAAATATATCCTCTGCTGGATAATAAGTCAAATTCGTTATTAGGCCTTCATATTTCTCGAAATTTTCCGCCCCATCTATTATTCAATCTCAATGGGGAATATGAAGACTTGACCCCATCTCATTTGTGGCTTTGGCAAAGTGGGTTTTGTACCAGTCGAGGATACGCTTCCATTTATCCAGGTAAATGGCTTCATCGGCAGCTGAGCCTAAGCCGTGTCCATCGTTATAGTAATTAACCCATACGCATTCTTTGCCCAAGCGGCGCATCGCATAATAAAGTTCGCGGGTATTAACGGCCGGCACATTCCAGTCGCCTTCTCCTGTAATAAGGAGGTGGGGTGTCTTTATCCTATCTGCGAACATTACAGCTGAATGGTTTATATATTTTAAGGGCTGTTCCCAAAGAGTGGCGCCGATACGGTCCTGGCCTGATTCGGCTGCTCCGTAATTGCGGTGGCCGATGCGGGGGCTGTCTCCCAGGAAGCTGATTATATTGACTTTGCCTGAGATGTTGACTGCTGCTGCAAAGCGGTCGGTCTGTGTGATAAGCAGCGAAGCGGCGTAACCACCGTAACTTGTGCCGTGTACTCCCAGTTTTTTGGGATCGACCATTCCCTTTTCGATAAGTTTATTAATAATAGAAGTTACCCCTTTGACCCAAGCTTCTCCGGGATATCCGATTTCAAGGTTTACAGATGGACGCAGCCCGAACCATCCCTGATTGGCAATGATATTCATGCTTGCGTTAAAGCCGTTGTCGAAAAATCGTTCATAGATCTCACATACTAAAGGGTATTTTTTCCCGGGTTCATAATCAACCGGGTAATAGAGGATACCGAAGAGTTCATTTCCGTCCACATCCAGGTACTTTACAAGTTCGCTTCGCGTAAGCTTTTTTGTTTTAACCCACGGATTTAGATCTGTTAGCCGGATTTTTTCTTTAAAATCCTTGTCTGTTTTGTATAGATCTGCGGGAAGGTCCCCGTTGGAAAAGCTGTACAAGAATTTCTCCCCGTCTTCTGACATCTGAAGGCTGCGGTAGAGGTTGCTGTCTTTTATAAGGTCTTCCATGCTGCGGGACTCAAGATTGTAGCGGGTAAATCCGCGCTCCCATTTGTCAGCTGCAGAATATGTCATATAAAGATAGCGGCTGTCCGGGCTCCAGCTTACCACCCTTGCCGGCTGAGGGCCTCCGCGCGGAGAATCCTCTTTTTTTTCTTCCGGGAATTTGTAAACCATTTCAAGTTTTTCGCTTTTGGGGTCGATAATCCATAAACCTTTTTTGGTACTGGCTAAAAGTTTCAAGCCGTCAGGGCTAAAGCGTATCATAGAAAAACGGACTTTCTTTTCTTGTTTTTCTTTATCTTTTTCCTCTCCGCTTTTTTTATCTTTTTTCTCTTCTTCTTCTGGTTTCACTTTATCTTTGGTTAGGTTGCGGGCTTTTGTCTCTTCTACTGTCTGGAAGAATATATCTCCTTCGTCCTCCCAAGCGAAAATAGTGTTGTCTTTATTCCAGGAGAGGTTGAGCCTTTTTTCCCTTCTCTTTATCAGGGTTTTCGGCTCGGCTTTGTCTTTAAGGTCGAGCTGGAAAAGCTCGTATTCCCGGCCGCCGTTGCGGTAGTAATTCTGTCCGTATTCGGTTTTGATGGGATAGGTCTGAATGAAAGTGATAAAAGTATTGTCTTCAGCTAGGCGGATACCGCTGTATCTGCCCTCAGGCAGCAGTTCTTTTACGGTGTGATCTTTGAGTTCAATAAGGGCGGGGATGAGCAGGGAACCCTGGTCGCGGATGAGATCCCATTTAAGGAAAGGTTTACGCGAATCATAGACAATAACTGGGCCTGTTGTGGCTTCTTTAAACAGGGCGCGGGATTTTTCTACCCAGCCTTCTTTTCTTAAAGCCAGGATCACTTTTAATCCGTCATTTGTCCAGACCAAAAAAGAATTGGATGCGATCTGTTTTAAGGTTTTAAGTTTTGTTTTTTCAACTTTTTTCTTATCCCTGTTATAAGTGTGCAGAAAAAGGCTGTCACCTTCGCGCATAAAAAAGGCCAGCGTTTTTCCATCCGGAGACCAGATAAGCTGCTGCACCTGGACTTTTGATTTAAAAATTGGGCGCATCTCCTGAGTATCTGTATCCAGGATAACAAACTCTGTCTTACGGGAAGCAATATAGGTTGGATCGCGGTAACGCTTGTGGTCTGTGCCGAACCGGTCTTTCCGCATGCTGATGGTGCCTGCGATATAACGCCCATCGTCAGTAATGGCTTGAGGGCTGAAAGATTTTATGCGCAGAGAATCGCTTATCGAAAGAGGAGTTTTTTCTAGAGCC
>CBFDDY010000065.1:0-10170 GCA_965603705.1 uncultured bacterium
CCCATAGTGACTGAAAGCTGCCGCAAAGCGCCAATCTCCCCCCAGGCAGGATAGTAAAAAATGTAGCAACGAATCTATTAGTCAAAAAAGCCTGGATGGGCGATGGGTTTTCTTTCCTGAAAAATTCTTGAAACACAAACCGCCCTAACCTTGTGGCTGTATCCAGAGAAGTAAGGGCAAATTCAGCAATGGCCATGGCTGCAAAAATAATCCCGATTCTAAGAGGAATACCCAGCTTTGAGATAAACCCCCCTACTCCGTTTGCAAACAAAGTTATGGGATTTGCATCTCCTCCTAGAGGGAAAAATGTTTGGTATTGAGAAGGGATAAGTACTACAGCTGTAATCAAAGCTATAACAGCAAGCAAGCCCTCTATTAGCATTCCTCCATAGCCTATAGGGCGTGCATCTAACTCCGTGTTAAGTTGTTTGGAAGTAGTACCGGATGCTACAAGGGAGTGGAATCCTGAAATTGCTCCACATGCTACAGTAACAAATAATATGGGAAATATTGAGCCTAAACGTGGATGGACAAACCCGGTAAATGCAGGGAATTTTATAGTTGGATTAGCAATAAGGATTCCTAAAAAACTGAATATGAGAACAAGATATAATATATTTGAGTTTAAATAATCTCTAGGCTGAAGAAGAATCCACACAGGAGTTACAGAAGCAACAAAAATATATCCCAAAATAATCCAGGTCCAGATTATCTGACCCTGAGCCATAGTACCTGGAAATACAATGGGAAATTTATAGCCTATCCAGATACAGATCAGTAAAAGCGTAACCCCTATTATAGTTGCTGCTAATAAGGAAGTCTTCATCCTGTAGACAGATAAACCAAAAAAAACGGCAAGTATTATAAAAAGGCAGGAAGCAGTACCTACTTCCGGGTTGGAGACAAAAGTCTTTGCTACCAGGATTACAAAGGCAGCAACAACAAGGACCAGGGTAAACCAGGCAAAAATCAGGAAAAGGAGTTTTCCGTGAATACCGATATGCTCTTCAATGACTTTTCCGATGGACCGGCCTTTGTGCCTCACAGATGCTACAAGAGAGGTAAAATCATGGACAGCCCCCATAAAAACATTGCCAAAAAGGAGCCAAAGAAATACGGGAACCCAACCAAAAACAGCAGCAGTAATAGGGCCTATAATCGGGGCTGCGCCAGCTATGGAGGCAAAATGATGTCCCAGGAGAACAGGCCACTTAGCAGGCACATAATCAATGCCGTCTCTCATAGTATGGGCAGGAGTCTTGTTTTTTAGATCAAGGCCTAATATGCGGGATAAGTAGCGGCCGTAAAAAATGTAGCCTAAAATAAAAAAGCTAACAGCGATAATTAGAATCAGGGCAGCGGACATTTTATTTCTTTTCGTAAATAATCTAGGCAAAATAATATCAAATCTAGCGATGTTAGAAAAGTTATATTTTACGCTGAGGACACATGTAAGGGTCTGTGTTGTTTAAAATATATTTAATTCATGATATAAATAGTTCAGGAAATAAATGAACTTTATTCTGATCTACATCGTATTAAAAAATAAATGAATGTCGTTGGGAGTAAAAAATGAAAAGATCCTTTTTTAGTTTGAGTATTTTGCTTGTATTTTGCCTTGTGATTCCTGTTTCTAACCTGAAAGGAGTCAATCCAAATAATACCAAAATGTTAACTCACCCTGCAGTAAGTCAAGAAAATATCGCTTTTGTCTATGCAAATGACTTATGGACTGCAGATTTGCAGGGCAACAATATCCGCCACCTTACTTCTCACAAAGGAATAGAATCCGACCCTGTTTTCTCTCCGGATGGAAAATGGATCGCTTTTAGTGGCGAATATGATGGAAATAGAGATGTCTTTCTAATCCCTAGCCAAGGCGGTATTCCCAAGCGTTTGACCTGGCATCCAGCTTCAGACACAGTCAGAGCATTTACTAATGATGGAAAATCTGTGCTTTTTGTATCCTCGCGGTTTTCTTCTACCAGGGGGCGAAGCAAACTTTTTAAAGTGTCTGTAAAAGGAGATATGCCTGTCCAGGAAAAAATCCCCTATGCTGATAAAGCTGTATACTCGCCTGATGCTAAAAAGATGGCCTATACTCCTTTTGGAGAAAATTTTCATCAGTGGAAACATTATAGAGGAGGCACTTTCTCGAGAATTTGGATTATTACATTGAGTGACAGCTCTGTAGAAAAAATCCCTCAACCTGATGGAAGGTGTAATGATACTGATCCTTTGTGGATCAATAATAAAATATATTTTCGTTCTGACAGAAAGGGAGAGTTTAATCTTTTCTCCTTTAATACAGAGACTAAAAAAATAGATCAGCTGACCCATTTCGAGGATTTCCCTATACTCAATGCTTCTTCAAGTAAAGAAAAGATAATTTTTGAACAAGCAGGCAGCCTTCATTTTTTTGTTATAAGCAATAAAACAGTCAATGACCTTTCAATAGGGATAGCGACTGACCTTATGGAACTTAGGCCCAGATATGTAAAAGGAAGCAGATATATCCGCGGTGCTGATATATCTCCCACAGGAGCAAGAGCTCTTTTTGAATTCAGGGGAGAAATAGTTTCATTCCCGGCAGAAAAAGGTGATTACCGCAATCTTACAGAAACACCGGGGACAAATGAAAGAAGCCCGGTCTGGTCTCCTGACAGTAAGAAGATCGCCTATTTTTCAGATGAGAATGGAGAATACTCTCTTCATATAAAAGAACCGGGACTCAAAGGAGAGGTAAAAAAATATCAAGTAAAAGGATCTGGATTTTATGACAGGCTTTTTTGGTCACCTGACAGCAAAAAAATCACATATACAGATAATTCCTGGAGCTTGTACTGGTTTGACGTAGAGGCAGGAAAGTCCTATAAAATTGCTTCAGAATATCTTTACGGCCCAGGTAAAACAATTCAGGGAGCCTGGTCCCCTGATTCAAAATGGATCGCCTATACCTTAAATTCTCAAGCCTATATTCAAAAAGTCTATGTGTATTCTATAGAACAAGACAAATCTTTTCCGATTACAGATGGTTTAAGCGAAGTCTCAGAACCTGTGTTTGATGCAAGCGGCAAATATCTGTACTTTTTCGCATCTACTGATGCAGGCCCGGTCAAACACTGGTTTGCAATGTCCAATGCTGATATGCGCATGACAAATGCCATATATCTTGCTGTTCTTCAGAAAGATGTCCCCTCTCCCCTGGCAAAAGAAAGCGATGAAGAAAAAGGAATAGAAAAGGAAAAAGATAAAGAGAAAAATAACGACAAAAAAGATGAAAAAGAAAACGGAGAAGAATTCCACATAGATTTTGAAGGGCTAAATGAACGTATTTTAAGTCTTCCTGTTCCAGAAGGAAACTACTATTCCCTCCAAACAGGCGACAAGGGTCAAATATTTTATCTGGAAGCACCCTCAACCAGCAGAGGCCCTTACTCGCGTAAGACAAAACTCCAAAAATTCGACCTTAAGAAACGCAAAGACTCTGAAGTTATGCCTGGTGTTAATGGCTACAAAATATCAGCTGATAACAAAAAACTGCTTTATATTTCAGGCGAAAATTTCGGAATCGTAAAAATAGCAGACAGTATAAAACCTGGTACGGGGAAATTAAACACAGATTCGATCCAAGTCCAAATAAACCCCCAAAAAGAATGGAACCAGATATTTCAGGAAGCCTGGCGGATAAACAGAGATTTTTTCTATGATCCCAACATGCATGGAGTAGATTGGGATAAAATGCAGGAAAAATATTCTATATTTTTGCCTCATCTCTCCTGTCGCTATGACCTAAACCGTGTCATTCAATGGATGTGCAGTGAAGTAGGAGTAGGACATCATAGAACAGGAGGGGGAGACACTCTGGCCCAAGCCGAGCGTATTCCTGTTGGAATTCTTGGGGCAGATTATACAGTTGAAAATAACCGCTATAGGTTTAAGAAAGTCTTTGGCGGTTTAAACTGGAACCCTGAACTTCGTTCACCCCTTACCCAACCTGGGGTTGATGTAAAAAAGGGCGAATATCTTTTAGCTGTAAATGGAGACCCTGTACGTCCTCCTGAAAACTTATTTAAGTTTTTTGAAAACACATCCGGGAAGCTAACAGAAATAACTGTAGGACCTGATCCAGAGGGAAAAGATTCCCGCAATGTTAAAGTCGTTCCTATCTCCAGCGATTATTCTTTACGGAACAGAAACTGGGTAGAAAGCAATATTGATAAAGTAGATAAAGCGACCAATGGAAAAGTGGCTTATGTTTATGTGCCCAATACAAGCACTTTAGGCCATACCTATTTTAAGAGATATTTCTATCCCCAAGCGCACAAGGATGCCATAATCATAGACGAACGATTCAACGGGGGCGGATCAGTAGCTGACTACTACATAGACATTCTGAGGCGGCCTTTTATCTGCAACTGGAATATGCGCTATGGAGCAGACCTTAAAACACCAAGTGCTTCCATACAAGGCCCCAAGGTCATGCTTATCAATGAATCAGCAGGTTCTGGAGGAGATCTCCTTCCCTGGATGTTCAGAAAACTCAAACTGGGTACTCTCATAGGGACGAGAACATGGGGGGGACTTGTTGGAACCCTTGGATTTCCGATTCTCATGGACGGCGGATATGTTACCGCACCTAATCTTGCTATTTGGACTGAAGATGGCTGGATAGTTGAAAACGAAGGCGTTCCTGCTGATATTAAGGTCCAGCAAACTCCTTCCGAAGTCCTTGCCGGTCACGATCCCCAGCTTGAAAAAGCAATAGAAGTAGTTCTTGAACAGCTTAAGAATAATCCCCCCAAGAAACATAAGCGACCGCCCTATAAGAAAATTAAATAATGCTACAAGATCGGGGGACATCATACTTCATTAACACAAAAGTTACTTATAGAATTCAGAATTAAGTATGATGTCCCCCGATTTATTTGCTCTGGAGAGTGGCTAAACGCTCTTTGGCATCTTTTAGCTCGGAAAGGCCAGAGTCAGCGTTTTTCCAGAGGTCAAGGAATTTTTCATAATTTTCTATGGCTTTGCCGTTTAAGCTCATATCTTCGTAAATTTTGCCGAGCATATAAAAGCTTTTTGTATAGATATCACCATATTCAAACCTTCCTACATTTAGACTGGTTAGCTTCTCATACTCTTTTGCCGCATTCTCCAGATCCCCCGCCCTGTAAAATGCCAATCCTAAGGAGCTGGTATATACTAAATTTAACTCACTATCTGCATTTAAAAGAGGCAGTCCCTTTTTGATAAATTCGCAAGCTTTATGATAATTCTTTTTTTTAAGCTCGATCATCCCCATTAAATAGTAATAATCCTTGATATGTTTCTTATTCGGCGCTCGTTCGGTCATCTCCTTGAGTCTATCTGCTGTTTTCTGCGCCTCGCTAATAGAATTCAACTCAAGATAAACAAGCCCCATATCACGTAAAGTTTCTCTTTGAAATCTTTGGAAGTTATAATTCTCCTCCTCTATTGCTGTAGTCCAAATATTTTTCAACTCTTTAAGCGCGCTTTCAGGATTGCCTAATCTTCGTTCAATATAGGCTAATCCGGAACGTAGACTCATAGACCAAGTAGGCTGACCAAGGCTTTTCAAACGTTCGACACTTTCCTTACTCCTTTCTTTGCAATCCCTGAACTTTCCCTGGAGTAAATACAGACTTTGCATTCTTATTGAGTTAAAACCCTGAGCAATTATTTCTTCTTTGTCCAATAGCTTACTGTATTCCTGTTCTGCTTTCTCCCAATCTCCCATGTATAAGTATACATCTCCTTTTCTTCTTATATTCAACCAGTAGTTACCTATTAAAGAAAAAGCTTTATCCACTTCTAAAAGAGCACGTTCATAATTTCCCTTATAATAGTATAGCAAAGCCAGGTAGCGGCGGATGTGAGCGCTATCTCCTATATTATTAATATAGTTTTCACAAACTTCAATCGCTTTATCATATAATCCTAAATCCAAATAGCTCCCTGCTTGATTGGCGTAAATAACAACATCCTCTGTTCCATTCTTGATAGCAGCCCCATAATATTCAATTGCTTTATCCTTTTCTCCCAAGTTGCCATACAGAATCCCAAGATAATTGTTCCCGGAGATGTTATCTGGATACAGCTTTATCAATTCCTGAAATACTTCCAGGGCTTTATCATACGTTTTTTCTGATCTGAGGTAAAAAGCCCCTTGAATAAGATATTTCTCTCTATCGGACAGCCTGTCGCTCAACTCCATTGCTTTCTGCATGTACTTTTGTTCCTCGGCCTTGTAACGCATATTTCCATAAGAGTAGGACATTACTAAGTAAGCGGAGGCAAATTCAGGATCGATTTCAACTGCTTTTTCCATGCTCTCTACAACTTTGCGGTAATCACCCTTAATGTCCTGTTTTATCCCTTCAACATAATATCTGTAGGCCTCAGGGGAGCTGGTTGTAACGATGCCAACATCCTTATCTATATCATCTGTTATTTCTTCTGGGGAAAGAGCAAAATTTTTCTTAATCCGCCTTGTCAGCTCGTCTACCAGGGAGAAAATGCTTTGTTCTCCTTTTCCTGAAATCGACTCTGAACTTATATTTTCTAATGTTTCAGCATTTTGCAGGATGACATTTATTCTAAACTCATCGCCTGCTTTAGCAAAGGCACCCTGCAAAATGTGATCGACCCTGCCTTGAGCAGCCACCTGATTGAGAACTTCTGAGGAATAGATCTTGGCTTTTGTCTGATTGATCTGGGTAAGGATGTTAAAGAGTTTATCCTCGCTTAAAACCCGGATATGCTTGGATTGAGTCAGGTCAGCTATAAATAAATTAGCCAGCATTTCCCGCCAATGCTCCAAGCCCTCATCGCCTGTGTTATTTTTAAAGTACATTACAGCAAGAGAGGGTTTGTCAGATATAAAAGCGGGGCCTGCTTTTTTTTGAGGAAAAAACTGTAAGATTACTATGACTGAAATAATAACAGCAACAGAAAGCAAGGCTGGGACAAAGAATTTTTTTAGGTTGAACTTCACGGTAAACTCACGGGATGTGAGGGGCTTTTTATCCGGGCGTATTTTTTCCTCTGTGGGAAGACCTTTTTCTATGTTTTGGAGTTCATTTTGCAGATCTTCTGCGTTTTGAAATCTTTTTTCTTTATCTTTTTCCAGACATCTGAGGATGACTTGACTGAGTTCAGCGGATATCTGGTTATTTAATTCTTTGGGATTCTGCGGTACTTCACTTTTATGTTTTACTCCGATTGTAAAAGGCGTATCTCCCTGAAAAGGAGTCTGCCCTGTGACCATCTCAAAGAGGATCACACCCAGAGAATAGATATCTGAGCGTTGATCAGTTTCTTTACCTTCGACCTGCTCGGGGCTCATGTAATCAGGCGTGCCGATCATAACGCCTGCACCTGTGATACCTCTGCCTTTTAAAGAGCGGGCGATCCCAAAATCCATGATGCGGGCGTTGCCGTCCTGGTCGATCATGATGTTTTGCGGCTTGAGGTCACGGTGGATAACTCCTAATTTATGTGCTTCCCCCAGTCCGTTGCAAACCTGCTTGGCTATGGTTATAGCTTGGGCGGCGCTAAATCCCCCCATACGCCTTATCATGCCCTTTAAATCATCCCCTCTAACATACTCCATTGTAATGTAGTAGCTTTCCTCTTCCTTACTGAGGTCATACATCTGGCAGACGTTTTTGTGGCGGATCTTTCTGGCGAATTTAAGCTCGTTTCTGAAGCGTTCGATCGTATTTTTGTCTTTGGCAATCTCCGGTGTAATAAGCTTTAGAGCAACCTTTTCATTAATCTCTGTATCCATTGCTTTATAAACTCTTCCCATCCCGCCTCTTCCCAGCTCTTCAATAATCTGGTAGCGGCGGGCAAAAGTTGCCCCTGTGGTGAGTTCTTCTTTTACAGTTTCGATTGTCCTTGTGGGCATAGAAATATCATCAGATGGGGGACCTGACCCTTGAACAGGCTCAGCTGGAGTCAGCTGGGTGCCGCACTCCCCACAGAATTTTTTGGTTTCAGAATTTTCTGCCTGGCATTTGGGGCATCTCATTTTTTATTGCTCCCTTATATCTTTGACATGAGATTATCAACATGTGAAATAAAAAGCAATCTAAAAGTAAAATGACTTTCCTCCTTTCATTTGATAAAATAATTTTAAATGAAAGAGAAAGTGTTTTTACATCTTCCTTATATCGGGCTGTCTGGATTAGTTATTTCAAGTTTTTTATTATATCTAAGAGTCTCGTTTATGGAGACTTGGTTTTATTGTTTTGCCTGGTGGTTTTTTATCCTCATAATTGACGGCATAAACTTTAGGCTAAATAAGAGCTCCCTACTTAAACGTTCCCTAAAATCATTCATTTCGATTTCTGTATTTTCTGTTTCAGTATGGCTTGTTTTTGAATTAATTAATTTGTCTCTGAAAAATTGGGTTTACCTTAACCTTCCGGATAATATTTTTGAAAGGTGGGCCGGCTATTTCATTGCTTTTGCAACGGTAATCCCTGCCCTAATAGAACTGGCAGATCTTTTTGGGTACGTCCTCAGAAACAAAAAACTCGCTATTTTTAGGATAAAAATAACTCCTTTTGGATTAAAATTTCTCTTTTTTCTGGGAATAATATCTTTAAGCTTGTCAATTTTGCTAAGTGAATATTTTTTTCCTTTAGCATGGCTATGCTTTATCTTCCTTCTGGAGCCGATTAATTACAAACTACAAAATCTTTCTTTGCTAAGAGAAATGGAAAAGGGAAATTGGCAGAGATTCTGGTGTTGGTGTATGGCAGGATTTGCAGCAGGCTTTATATGGGAATTTTTAAATTTTTATGCTGGAGCAAAATGGGACTATTCTATCCCCTATTTTGACTTTGCCCGGATTTTCCAAATGCCTCTTCTCGGTTACTTCGGGTTTATTCCCTTTGCTCTTGAAATATTCGCTATTCTCCAGCTCTTCCTCTATTTCAGTAACAAATTTAAAAACAAAAATGTACTTAAATACCTGCTAATATTGATTGGATTGATATTTGATGCTTTTGTTTTTTATCTTATAGATGTTTATACATCAATTCCGCATTAACAATAGTCACATTCCTTTAAAGGCCTGTTTTTATATGCCCGCCAATTGAATCTATAGCATCTATAAAATCAGCTGAAAGAGGGACAAAAATTGTTTTTATTCTTGTATAACCACGCTTTTTATCTGGAACTATCCTTAAATTGATTTTTTGTTCATTCACAACCCTGTGGAGAAGTTTATACTTAAGGTCATAATCCATATTAAGCTTTTGAGCAAGATATCGGTCACCTTTCCATAAAAGATCTACATATTTTTTGCTTAAAAAGGATTCTTTTTTTAGTTGCAGCCTTGTATTCTTAATCGGTTCATCTCTTAGATTAAATGTATTTTTGACTATAAATTCTAAAGAATAATTTGTTCCATATTGACTTGTAGTGCTTATTAGAAAAATATATTCGATATTCTTTCCTTTTACAGCAAAAATACCCTCAGCTTTTTGTCCCCAAGAAAGTTTCTTAACAAAACTAATTCTCTCATTATCTTTTTCTATTTTTTCAAATTTAATGCCAAATTCAGCAAGGTTAATAGAGTAGTCTTTTTTCTTTTTAGCCCCTTCTTTATTCTTTTTTGAAAAAATAATGGGCAGTACAAAAGCAGTTACAATTGCGATGATGGCAGGTATTAACTTTCCCCATTCCATGCTATTCTATATCCATATTCATAATAAATAATCCAAGTCAATTATTATACTTATTACATCTAAAAATAAAAAACAATAAAACAATATTTTACCCGGAGATAATTTCACATTGACGGGCTGTGTTTTTTCTAGGTATTATCAAATTATAAGATTAGATAATAATCATATGTTCTCGAAAAGGAGATTTTAACATGCAACAACGCAATTCTTCCATTCTCGTTTTTATTTGTTTGGTTGGCCTTACCCTTTCATTTTCCCAATGCTCTGAGAAGACAGAAAATACCAATATGGTTGATAGCAACGATTATGCAGACCTTGTCACCCTTTTTTCAGATTTTCGTAATTTCCAACAACCAGAGATCAAAGAGGGCGCCCCAGATTACTCATCAGCGGCAATAGAGAAACAATATCTCGACCTAATAACATTTCAAAACCGTCTGGCAGC
>CBFDDY010000066.1:0-10153 GCA_965603705.1 uncultured bacterium
GGTTAATTTACAACTTCAGGCTCGCCAGTAAACTCAAGTACGACTACTGTGTCGATTGGGTCAGGCAGTGTTGCCGGCAGGGAGATAACAGCTTCTTCTTCTGTATAGTCAATATTAAGTTGAGCGTCAGGATCACTCAGAAGATATACGCTTTCTGCCTGGGTTTGCAGTCCGGGCACATGCAGCTTACCGTCAGCAGGCCAGTCAAATACATGCAGATATAGTTTTGCCGGTTTGACTGTACAGCGGCCCCATGGGAGGCTTTTAAACAAGCTGGCTGTAGTACCATAAATGCTTTCACTATTTAGCTTCATCCACTTGCCGATTGCCTCTAATCTATCGATAGAGGGCTGGGGGAAGAGGCCTTCGGCTGTGGGGCCGACATTGAGGAGGAAATTGCCGCCTTTGCTGGCAATATCGACCAGTTTTTGGATAAGGTCCTGGGTGGATTTCCAGTTATCATCATTTTTGTTGTATCCCCAGTGATCATTCATGGTCATGCATGTTTCCCAGTCATAGCCTAAGCCGGTTGCCGGGATCTCCTGTTCCGGAGTGCCGAAATCCCCGGCAGAAGTGGCCGGATCAAAAGTGCCGGCCATTCCTTCTCTGCCAACGCTTACCCGGTTGTTGATGATAATGTCAGGCTGGAGAGAGCGGACAAATTTGTAGACATCCTCGCCGTAATCCGCAGTCCAGGTGTTCTCCCATTCCCCGTCAAACCACAAGACACCTATTTTGCCGTAATTGGTCACCAGCTCTTTTACCTGGCCTTTCATGTGCTCAACATATCTATCCAGGTCAGCGCCCTCAGAGGACCTGTCCTCCCATTTTCGGCGGGGGAGGTAATCCGGATGGTGCCAGTCCATGATAGAATGATACCAGCACATTTTGATGTCTTGTTTCCGGCACTCTTCGGCAAGTTCTTTCATGATATCACGCTTGAAAGGAGTCGCATCCATGACGTCATAATCCGTCAGTTTGGAATCAAAAAGAGAAAAGCCGTCATGGTGTTTTGAGGTTATGACGATATATTTCATGCCCGCGTTTTTAGCCATGCTTACCCAGGCGGCAGGATCGAATTTAACCGGATTGAATTGCAGGGCAAATTTTTCATATTCTTTAACAGGGATTTGAGCAGTGGTCAAGATCCATTCAGCATGCTTGGTCTCGCCTTCCCATTCACCGGCAGGAATTGCATATAATCCCCAGTGGATAAACATCCCAAAACGGGCATCCCGCCACCAGGCCATACGCTCATCTCTTTGAGCTTTGGTCTCTTGGGTCAATTCTGCCTTTCCATTCTCCGCTACATCGGTTTTTTCCTGCTCTCCTTTACAGGCTGTGAGGCCGATGAGAAGAGAGAGAAAGACAATAAAGCAAATAAATTTCCCGCAAAAACTCGTTTTTGTCATGAAAGCCTCCTTTTTAATATATCCATCTTTCCCTGAACTATTCATAAAAAAATAGCGATATTTATATTATTAATTTCTTTTCAGCGATATTCAAGATTTTTTCGAGAATAATTATTTTAAGGATTTTCTCGTTTCAGCGATAAACATTTTTGCGATGTCCAACCTTAACAATCCGGACGGTAAGCTCATCATCTTGAATAGAGTATAGAATGCGATACCGTCCTTGCCTCAGACGATACCTTTCTTGGCCAGTTAATTTTTTGCAACTTGGAAGTCGTGGATTCTTGCCAAGTGATTCGATATGTTCAAGTATCTTTTTCAAGTCTTTATCTGGGATTGATTCAAAATCCTTCCAGACCGATTTCTTGAAAAAGATTTTATATGCGGCCATCTTTTTTAAGTTTCTTGACCATCCGTTCATAGCTGATCAGAGGTTCATCTGCCCTTTCTTCAAAAGCAGCGAGGTCCTCGGCATCCTCGGCAAGAGCCTCTCTTACAGCTTCGTTAATTATCTCTGACATTGAACGGGAGGTTTCGAGGGCTTTAATTCGTAACGCTTGATGAAGGATAGGGTCTAGATAAATAGTAGATCGTTTTGATAATGTTGCCATAATGTCGCCTCCTAATATGCGAGTATAACATCATAGCATCATAACGTTTAAACGTCAATAGGAAAGCGAGTATATATTATAAAGTCATTCTTAGGGATGTCATTTCCCAATAAAAAAGATCAAACATTTAATCCTATTCCCTTCCTATTGATTAAGCTGAATCTTTTAGTAACAAAGAAGTATGATGTTTTTAAAAATCCTCAAATATTTCTTGAGTTATTATAAAAAGCATTGATATTATATGTATAGACAGCTAAATTTTCTGCAGAACACTGACGGCAAAAAGATCATGGTCAAGATAACACTCTTTATATTCAATATGTTAATCCCTGTTTTGCTAAATCAGGATAACGCAAGAGGAAGCGATCAATGCGTATTTGCATATACAAAACGGCTGTATAATATATATTAGCTGAGAGTTTTCGATTTTTCTGGTTTAAGGAGGAACTATGAAAATAATTCGACATATTGGCTCGCTGGCCTTTGTACTGGGGCTCTTCACTGCAATATTTGCCGGGATGCCTTGGTACATGATCGTTGCTACTGATCCGGTTTTGCCATGGTGGCTTAGGATAGCGGTTTTCTGCCTTCTGGGAGGTATCCTTGTGGTTCTGCTGTCAGTGGCTCTCGAACAAAGGAAAAACAAGACAACAGGAGAGGAGCCGCTGCCTACTGAGCCTGACCGTAAGGTTTTGCTATTGAATTCCACAGAACTACCTGGCCGCGAGGTCACGCAGATTCTCGGTCTCGTCCAGGGCCATACGGTATTTGCCATCTGGCTTGGCAAAGATTTATCCGCTTTAGTCAGGTTGATTCTTGGCGGCGAATTGACTGAATACACTGAAATGATGGGGAGGGCTCGAGCAGCAGCTACTAATAGAATGATCGCTCAGGCTGTAGAGATGGGAGCGGATGCAATAATCAATATTCGCTATATGACTACGAGTGTTGTGGGAAGTGCGGCTGAACTTTTGGCTTACGGCACAGCTGTCAAGCTCAGCGAATAGATAGCCTTGTGGGAGGATATTGATATCTGTGAGATTGCCGCCTTTTGTTAACCAAAACATCAGCTAACCGGCGGCTGAATAGGACAGAGCCACTTAGCCGTAAACCGTTATGGGTAGAAAGTATATATGATCATAATTGTGTTTGTTTTGCTAATTAAAATAAATTAAGGAGGCAAATCATGGCTTTTAAGGCATTATTACTGGCACATGCGCCTGATTCAGATTATGAAAAGCATAACAGTATTATTGATACAGGAAAGTATAGACTTTTGACATTTGTGGTGAAAAATCAAGACGAAGCAATAAAAGTTTCTAAAAGCATCTATAAAAAAGAGAAGATAGATGCCATTATACTTTGTCCGGGCTTTACACATAGTGATGTCTCAGAGATATTTCAGGCACTGGATGGTAAAGTATCTGTCAACGTTGCCAGGGGAGATGGCCCTAGCAGTAAAATTTCTCAAGCTGTGATACAAAGAGAATACTATAATAAGTAAAGTAGCAAAAATACACCTAAGCAGGGAGTAATGCATAAACAGAAAATTTTAGGAATTGTGATAATGGCAGTGGCGCTAACATCCTTATGTTGTGCTCCGTCAAGTATTTCGCCGGGAGCACAACTGCCGGAATATTACGATAACTATAGTCCTGAGCAGATCCATGACATCTGGATCGATCTCAATAACAATGGAAAGATAGAACCCTACGAGAATACCGAGTTGTCAACTGAGCAGAGGGTTGAGGATCTTCTCTCGAGACTGACCCTTGATGAGAAGGTATTGCAGATTGCCATGCTGAAGAAATTGCGGGGGGATGTGTGTGAGTCATGTGGAGATGGAGGAATATCGCCGGCGATTGAACGCTTAGGCATCCCCGAATTTTCCTGGTATGTTGATGAATCCCTGCATGGAATCCAAGGTTTCGAACCGGCTACAGTCCTCCCTTTCAGCATAGGCATTGCTGCCACCTGGGATGAGGATTTGGTTCATAAGGGATACACTGCTATTGGGGATGAGTTTCGAGCTGCCTTTAATGTCGCAAGCTTAAGAGGGCCGGGACTTGTCACCTGGTCTCCTGTTGTTCTGGAAGTTCACCGGAACAAAAAATCTGATAGAGCCCCGGAGACCTACGGCGAAGATCCCTATTTGATCTCACGCTTGGCAGTGGCCACTGTCAGGGGCTTCCAGGGGGAGGACGAGAATATCCCCTACAAAAAAGGAATTTGCACAGCCAAACATTATGTGTACTGTAATGCCGGCAGTGATATAGTTCCTTTAGGAGCTCCCATTGAAGAGAGGATTAGCAGGGAAGTCATCTTACCTCCCTACAAGGCAGCCATTAGAGAGGGTAATGTTGGGCAGATCATGACCGGCGCTCATGGCTGGGATAATGCCCCTCACCTTGGGGGTGACCCGATCAATTACAGCCCCGTAATGATAAAGCAAGGGTTGCGGGAGCAGTGGGGCTTTGGGGGAATTGTCTGTGCCGACTGTGGCGGTTTGGGGGAATCAAGGATTGGAGAAGATTTAATAGGAGCTGCTGCTGCCCTTAATAATGGGATTGATTCCAATGCTTGCGGAACAACTTATTCTAGCAACCTTGGTGCTCTTTGGTGACTATAACCCGGGCGGAAAGCTCCCCTGGACTTTTCCCCGGAAGGGAATGGGGCCGCTCTATTACAATTACAAACCAGGCGAAATCACCTATGACGAAAGTGCCTATTTATGGCCCTTTGGACACGGACTGAGCTACACAGAGTTTGAGTACAGCGGCCTGGTCATCTCTCCCAAGTCAAGCGATATTGGTACCGTTAAAATCAGGGTTGACGTAAAGAACATTGGAGACAGGCAGGGGGATGTAGTTGTTGAAATGTATCTGAAGGACTTGGAGGCCAGCGTACTTGTACCGGTGAAAGAGCTTAAAGGTATTAAGCGGGTGAGCCTGGGGCCGGCAGAGTCGAAGACTGTCGAGTTCGAACTTAAGCCGGATGACATCAGCCTACTGGACGAGAACCTGGAGCCGGTTGTGGAGCCGGGGACGTTCGAAGTCTTGATCGGTAGGTCTTGTGAGGACATAGTACTTAAGCATACCTTTGAGGTGACCGCCCGGATAAGGGCGAAATTCAGGCACGAAAATCTCCAAGTTTCCAAACAGGAAGTAAAGCCCCTTGAGCCCTTTGAAGTAAGTGTTGTGATCACCGGCACCGGAGGCATGGAAGAGGGACAAGTACAACTATTTGTTGATGGAAAACCTGTTGCTGTCAGGAAAGTTTGTCTGAGTTTAAAAGAAACCAGGGAAATAAGCTTTACCTGCAAAATTGATAAAGCCGGAATCCACACTATTACTGTCGGAGATTTACCCGGAATAGATATAACTGTGAAAAAATAATATAAAGTGGGCTCGGAGCATGTTTCCGATGGTAACAAAGGAAACCTGATTCCCTGCCCAAAAGCGGTTAAGCCGACACAATTTTATTCCCTTTTTTCCCCTGATCTGCTATAATATGGAATGAGAAATATTAACCTTTCTTTAGCCACCCTCACGATAAAGACAGCGTTTTATTTTTATTCAATATTTTACCCCTTGATATCATCTTCATACCCAAGGAGGAGTAATGTCTAAATACCGCATTAATACTCATCCTATTTTATCCGTTCCCGATGCCGAATACGTAGAATTAACTTGGCAGGGAAAGCCGATCAAGGCAAAAAAAGGTGAAATGATTGCCTCTGCCTTAATAGCCCAGGGGATACGTATTTTCGGCTTCCACCACAAGGACGGTTCCCCTCAGGGCATCTTTTGCGCCAACGGCCAGTGCGCCCAATGTTTGGTGATGGTCGACGGGAAACCGGTCAAATCCTGCATGACCCCGGTTCGCGCAGGCATGAAGCTGGAGCCCGTCAAGGGGCTCCCCGTACTGCCTGAAGCAGGCGAAGAATCCAAGACGAGAAAAATCCCCACTATCAAAACACCTGTCCTCATCCTGGGCGGAGGGCCGGCGGGTTTGTCGGCGGCCATCGAATTGGGACGGCTTGGCATCAAGGCCGTTCTCGTCGATGATAAGTATAAGCTGGGGGGCAAGCTGGTCCTCCAGACACACAAATTTTTCGGTTCGAGAGAGGCCGTCTACGCCGGTACGCGCGGGATCGATATCGCCACCCAACTGGAAGAACAGGTTCGGGCATTTGCCGGGATCGATATCTGGCTCAACAGCACGGCCCTGGCCGTTTTTAGTGATAGAAAGGTCGGTATTCTCAAAGATAACAAATACATCTTGATCAAACCCCAGGTTCTCCTTGTAACTACAGGCGCCAGGGAGAGATCTTTAGCCTTCAAAGGAAACACACTTCCCGGTGTCTACGGGGCGGGCGCCTTCCAGACCCTGGTCAACAGGGACCTGGTCAAAGCTTCCGAGCGCCTGTTCATCGTTGGGGGGGGCAATGTTGGCCTTATCGCCGGGTATCACGCCCTTCAGGCTGGTATCGAGGTAGTTGGCCTTGTTGAAGCTCTTCCGGAATGCGGCGGCTACAAGGTCCACAAGGATAAGCTGGTTCGTTCCGGGGTTCCCATCTACACCGCCCATACCGTCGTCAGCGCCAATGGTGGAGATCACGTCGAATCTGTGACTATCGCCAGGATTAACAAAAAATACAAACCCATCCCCGGGACAGCCAAATCATTCAAGTGCGACACCGTCCTCATCGCAGTCGGGCTGGATCCTGTGGACGAATTTACCCACAAGGCGCAAGAATTCGGCATGAAGGTTTTTTCCGCCGGTGATGCGGAAGAAATTGCCGAGGCCTCGGCGGCCATGTTCTCCGGAAAGATCAAGGGCCTGGAGGTGGCCAAAGCCCTGGGTGTCGATGTTGGGGAAATCCCGAGAGAATGGTACCGCACAGCCAAAATTCTCAAATCACGTCCGGGAAAAACGGGGGAAGAAAAACCAGATCCTGTGGAGAAGGGAGTATTTCCGGTTTTCCACTGCCACCAGGAGATTCCCTGCAATCCCTGCACTTCGGTCTGCCCGCTGAACTTGATCTACATCAATCCTTTGGATATCCGCAATGTGCCGCATTTTCTGGGACATTATGTCGGCATTGAATGCCTGGGCTGCGAAAAGTGTGTTACCATCTGCCCCGCTCTCGCGGTTACGCTCGTCGATTACCGCAAGGACCCGGAACATCCGATTGTCACGCTGGCCTACGAGTTTCCGCGGGAAAGCATCAAGGTCGGCGACAAGGTCACTGTTCTCGATATTGAGGGAAAAGTCTTGGACAAAGTGGAAGTCCTCAGCGTCCGGATCTCGGAACGCAGCGACCACACCATGGTTGTCAAGGTCAATGCCCAAAAGAAATACGCCCAGCGTATTTCCGGTATCCGCATTCAGGAACCGTGGATCACGGAAACAATCGAGGAAAAAATCACCAGGATCAGCGACGACACCATCGTCTGCCGCTGCGAAAGGGTGACCGCCGGAAAAATCCGCGACCTGATTCGAAAAGGTTACCGCGATTTTAATGAGATCAAGGCCGTAACAAGGGCAGGAATGGGCGCCTGCGGTGGAAAAACCTGCACTCCCCTCATCTCTCGTCTTTTCCAGGAAGAGGGAGTGCCGTTGGAGGAGATAACGGCCAACGTCAAGAGGCCTCTTTTTGTCGAGGTTCCTCTTGGCGTATTCGCCGGGCGCAAGGAGGCGGACAATGAATAATCCTTCCCATTACGATGCAATCGTTATTGGCGCCGGAAGCGTGGGCGTTCCGGCAGGTTTGGCCATGGTTAATTCCGGGCTGAAGACACTGGTCATCGACCAGTTTAACAGCCAGGGACAGGGATCGAATAAATCGGCCATTGGCGGGATCCGGGCCACCCATTCCGACCCGGCCAAGATTCGTCTGGGGTTGAGGACCCTGGAGATCGTCTCCAGTTGGCAGGTCACTTTCGGACACAATATTGACTGGTATGAGGGCGGATACCTGTTTGTCGCTTACAGGGAGCAGGAGGAAAAAACGCTGAAGGACCTGCTCAAGGTGCAGAAGAAGTACGGCCTTAACATCGACTGGTACGATCGGGAGGGCCTGCTGAAGATCGTTCCCGATCTTAATCCTAAGAACCTGCGGGGAGGAACTTTTTCCCCAGAAGACGGTCACTGCTCCACCATCCTGGCAGGCCATGCCTACTATGATGCAGCCAAAGAAGCAGGCTGTGCTTTTCGCTTCGGGGAAAAGGTGGGAAAAATCGTGTTGAAAGGCGGGAAAGTCACCGGCGTCAAGACAAATAAAGCGGAATACGGTACGGACGTGGTGGTCAACGCCGCCGGCCCCTGGGCCCGGGAAGTCGGGAAAATGGCTGATTTAGACCTGCCCGTCAGACCAGACTCGCATGAAGCGGGAATCACGGAGCCGGTGGCGCTCTTTATGGATCCCATGATTGTGGACATCCGCCCGGCCAAAGGCTCGGCCAACTATTACTTCTTCCAACTCAGGAGCGGGCAGATCGTGTTCTGCATCACGCCCCAGCCCAGTATTTGGGGATTCGCCCGGAATGAAACCAGCGGTTTCCTGCCCTTGGCCGCCGGGCGGATGACAGGTCTCATGCCCAGATTGAACAACCTCCGTGTTCGCAGGACCTGGCGGGGGCTTTATCCCATGACTCCGGACGGATCTCCGCTGATCGGCCGGGCCCGGGAGTGCGAGGGCTATCTCATCGCCGCCGGCATGTGCGGCCAGGGCTTTATGATCGGACCCGGCGTGGGGGAACTTTTAGCCAGGATGATCACCCAGAGTAAGCTCTCAAAGGATGACAGGGAGATTCTGGATATCCTTTCCCCCTACAGGGAATTTAAGGGACAGGAAGCTCTGAAGTAAAATAAAGTGTGCTCGGAGCATGCTAATTGCTCAATTGAATCTATCTAGGAATCAATATAAAATGGTAATGGTGAAATTTTAGTCGGAGGATATGTGGCTAATGAAATTCTGATGTGGCCGCAAGTGAGCACAAGCCACATCTGAATTTCATCTTTTATGAATAGTTCAGGAGGGATGTCATGAAGAGATTGTTCGTAGGTGCTTTATTGGGGGCTTTATTTTTAAGTGCCGGCATCGCTCAGGAAGAAATTCCCGAACTTAGTCAAGTAAAGATTATAACAAATCATGTGGGCGGGAATGTATATATGCTGGAAGCGACCGGTGATGTAGCCGGCAATATAGCTGCATCCATAGGCCCGGATGGAATCCTGCTTGTAGACACACAATTTGCCCCGCTCTCAGATTTGATATTGGAAGCTTCACGTAAGATCTCTGATAAGCCCCTAAAATATATAATTAACACTCACCATCACATAGATCATACTCATGGCAATCCTGTGCTGGGAAAATCCGCAACCATAATAGCCCATGCTAATGCCTACAAGCGTTTAATGCATATGCCTGCTGAAGGCCGGCCGGCCATAATCTTTCAAGATAGAGCCTCTCTTTTTTTTAATGGGGAGGAAATAAAAATCATCCACTACCCTTCAGGTCACACTGATAATGATGTAGTCATTTTTTTTACAAAATCCAATATAGTACACCTGGGTGATCTCTGGAACTCAGGTATCTCAAGTTTTCCCACAGTCGACTTGGAAGCGGGAGGGAGCATAATCGGGATGTTGAGAAATGTTGAAAGCCTTATAAAAACTATACCGGAAGATGCCAAAATCATACCCGGACATTATGGGCTGTCAGACCTGAAAGGGCTGCGGTCTACCCGGGATATGCTGCTTGAGACTGTAGGCATTGTAAGCCGCAAAAAAGCCTCCGGAAAAAGCCTTAAGCAGATTCAAAAAGAGAATTTTCCTTCTGAATACGATGATTGGGGAACAGCATATACAGATGCAAAAACCTGGATAGAGAATATTTACTTGGGGCTGGACCAGGTTAATCCATGCCAGCGTCCTGAAAATTTAAAGCAGATCCAAGCTAAAGCTGAAAAAAGCTATCTCAATGAGAAAGGATTCTGGGAAGCAGAGCTTAAGAGTGGACATTTTATGGTCTATATCCCGGCCGGAGAATTTACAATGGGATCAAATGACGGCTTGTCAGGGGAAAAACCTGTCCATAAAGTTTATCTTGATGGCTATTGGATA